>NZ_JBDYKL010000004.1:0-210274 GCF_040012415.1 Sanguibacter sp. 25GB23B1 | reverse complement strand
GCGTTCCCGCAGCCCTGACCGAGGTCATCACACTCGGACGGACCCTGAAGAAACGAGCCACGGACGTCCTGGCCTACCTCGACCGACCCGGCACCAGCAACGGTCCCACGGAGGCGATCAACGGACGACTCGAACACCTCCGCGGCTCCGCACTCGGCTTCCGCAACCTCACCAACTACATCGCCAGATCCCTCCTCGAGACCGGCGGCTTCAGACCCCGACTACACCCTCAATTGGGATGAGCCCGCTAAGTGGAGGCTGGTCGAACTGTCACGCCTTCAGCGCGAGAACCGCCAGCCGGTCTAGCATCGACTGCGCCTCAATCTGGATGGCGCTGATGTCACTGTCGAGGAGGCTACGGAAGGCCTGATTGCCGCGCACGGCCCGATTAACGTCATCAATCTCCCTGATCGCGGCACCGAATTCGGCATCGAGCTCTTCACGAACCCCTACGAGCGTGGCATTCGCGATGACATCGCTCTGCGACAGGACATTGGCGATGAGCGCGTTCCGACGGCGAACCTTCTCGCGCGTCGCCTTCTGCTCCTGCCGTTCTTCCTTGACGACCGCATACGCCTCCAGGGCGACTGGAAGGACAACGCTCCCCACCTTCGCGACCTTGCCGATGGTGTTCGCCCAGCGGACCGCTTGGTACGGCTTGAACTTGATCCCGACGCGCTTACCCGCGTTGTAGACGATCCGGTGACCGGGACTGCCTGCAGCCCTCTTGATGCCCTCGCCAGCACCCCAGTTCTCGTGGAACTTCTTCAGATGATTGGCGGCCTTGGGAGCCCACGCCGGGGTACGCCCGTCCTTCTTATACTTCGAGCGAGCCAGCCCGGCATCAATCGGGACTGACTGAGGTGCCACGTCTCCTTGGATCTCCAGCGCGCCCAGCTGATGCGCGTAGGGCGAGGCTTCTATCTCTCGCACCTCGGATGTGAAGTCGGAAAGCTGCGAGTGCAGGACAGCCTGCACCCCGTCTACAAACCGCTGGTTGGCGGAGTCCAGGTCATCGTTCAGAGCCTGGGACGCGGCATCGAGCTGTGACCAGTCCGGGTTCGCCGACTCCTCGATCGACTCAGCAGCATCGGCAAGCGGCTCGGCCGCACGAATGCACGCTGTGCGGAATTCCGTTGCATGACGTGCAAGCGCAGAGTCCAGCAAGTCGCGGCGATTCGTGAGCGCCCGGCGCTGGCGTGCGAGGACTGTGAGAACTGCTTCCTCGTTCATGTCGTCAGAGAGCACGGCGAGTGCCTCACCCGCAACTAGCGCAACCTGTTGAAGCGGCACTCGGAACCGAGCGAGGTCACCTCGCTCGCGCGCGATCCGGTTGATCGTGTCCTTGAGCTCAACCATGTTCGACGCCTCCCTACGACGCATTGCCCGTGATGGGTCGTCCCCATGGAGACCATCGAGGTACGTCTTGGCGTCGCACTCGACCCACGGAACCTGATCAGCGAAGATCCCGAGCGCCTCCCGGACAGCCGCATCACGTACACCCTCGGCAGCAGGAAGGCTACGGCTCTTCGTGATCACAATGAGCAACTGTGGCGCCTTTCGAAGGTCCTCGGTCACGTGCCGCAGGTGGGCCACCAGCCTGTCGTCGAACAAGTCGACGGTGACGGCGAACAGGACCAAGTCAGCCGTACGAAGCGCATCCTCGGCAAGGTCATCGTGCTCCTCCAAGCCAGCCTGCACCCCTGGGGTGTCAACCAGATCGACAACACCGTCCCAGGTGAAGGCATCGACCCTGTCGGTCGCCACCGCCGAGTCGATCACGACCTCGGCCGCCTCGTCGGTGAGGGCTTTGATCAGAGTCGACTTGCCGCTGCTGTACTGCCCTGTGAGCACCATCCGAGGTCGTTCATACTTCTCCACCACTAACAGCCCTTGCAGCCGTGCAGCCTCGTCAGCCGGGAGTTTCGCAAGTAGGCTGGCAAGCCGCTCAGACAGGTCACGCACCGCAGCGGGTGCTGCGTGGAACAGAAGGTCGGTCATCTGGAAATGCTCCTTGGTGCACTCGGGTTGGCGATCTCGATCTGAGTACCGAGGTGGTCGGACAACGTGGCAGACCACGCGGCAAGCACCTGGTCCGGCACGTGAGCATCTGTCGCGACGATGGTGTTTTCGCGGCGGCTGCGGATCGATTCTGGAACCTGTTCAGTGAGGCCCAGGACGTACGAAGTTGCGCAAGCTCCCGGCAGCCCCGCCGAAGGGGCGCGACCAAAGACCAATAGCTCCGGCGAAGAGGGTGGGAAAAGCCAAGCCTCAGCCTGCGCCTCGTCCGTCACCTGTATCGCGGTGCAAACACCAGCGAGTCGGGTCACCTTCTCAACCGACGCTGCGAGCCGGGGCCGACCGTCGGCAAGCAAGAGGCAACCGATGGTCTCGCGGTCCAACGTCGAGAGAGCCGTACTGATCACGGGAGGTTGAGAAGCCAGCACCTCGGCAACGCCCAGTGCGGCAGCTTCAGCCTCGGCTCCCCACATGAATCCAGCGGCAAGGTCTTGTTTGACACCCTCCATTGCCTCGGAGACCGCGACGAGCATCTGCAACTCCACGTCTTCGAGAACCTCACCGATTTTTGCCTGGAGTAGTTCGCGGTTTTCTTCCAAGATCTTCGCCTTGCTCGTGAATAGTGACTGGACCTTCTTGCGGAGCGGCGTCACGACGATCGCTCCGGCAAGAACCGTGACGGCTCCCGTTAGTGCGCCGGCTACACCACCAAGTGCCGCACCGGGCGCCGCACCGACACCGCCTGCCGCAACACCGCCAGCGGCTCCCAACTTCGCGCCGACGACAACTCCCAGCTTTATGCCAGCCAGCACCGCTGCGAGCGTCCCGCCTCCGCCCACTACGAGGCCGGCGGCCTGGCGCTTCCACAGCCCTCTGAAGTCGCGGAGGCCCTCGATCTTGAGGTCAGTGCCGATGGCTGTTGTCCACTCGCGTTGGGCGTCTGTGCTCGCCTCGTTGACGGCTCGCGCAAGTTGGGTGAGACGATCCTTCAGAGCTCCATCCAAGTCAGCGACGAGGGCCGTTTGCTCCCTCTCCCATTCGTCAGCGACTTGTGGCCCAAAGTCCGCAACCGTCTGGTGCCAACCTTGACGTGCCCCGATGATGCGGATGACGTCGTCTTGCATCGTTTGTAGACACGCATCAACCAGTCGTGTGAACCGGCGTTCCTGGTCCTCGCGCATCCCACGAGCAACCTGCACGGTGTCTCGGATCTGCTGCTCGATGTAGGCGACCACTTCGCCTACTGTTTGGGCCTGTGTACGCACCTCGTCAGCCTCGCGCAGCACTCGTCGCCCTGTACGCCTCGCCCGGCTCTCGTCGTCCAGTACCTCGAGCAGACGATCAACCCGACTTGCTTCCCTCAGCGCAGATCCGAAGTCGTTGTCGGTTCGTGCCTGGCGGGCAGCTTCCGCGTGAAGTCTGACCTCTGCGACGGGACGTATACCTTCCGACGAGAGATGAGCGCGGATCGTCTTAAAGTGCCCCTCATGCTGGTCGAAGACCGAGTCGGGGTCCTCCAAGAAATCCTCGCGATCGAGGTCATCGACCAAACGGGCGCGACAGTTCAGCACCACCACAACTGGCTTCCCCCTGTAGGCCACCGCACGCAGCGCTTGCGCTGTCTCCTCTTGGAAGGAGTCGTTGCTCGCGACCCACAACACGAGATCTGCTCCGGGCACCTCTGCCATTGCTAGTGCCACGTCTTCCGCACCGTCCTTCGCACCCACTCCAGGGGTGTCGACAATCTCGACATCAGGAGAGTCGAGGGCCGGCGCTGCAAAGACGTCGCGAGAGGTGCGCTGAGCGCCGATGCCGACGCGGTCCTGCGAGCCGCCAGTGAGGGCCGCAAGGAGTGTGCTCTTCCCAGCCATCGTTCGCCCCATAAGGACGACACGCATCGGGCGAGCACTCAGCGGTGCGTCGATGACTTCCACCGCATCCAACAAGTCGACGAACTGCCTAGCGGTCTCGTCCGCAGCTACCACCTCCCGCGATGCGCGATACACATCGGTCAGTGTCGCTCGGCACGCGGCAACTGCCTTCGCGTGTGCTGGAAGCGGATCTTCGTCATCCGGCTCTGGACCGAACAGTTGGTCCTTCGCGACAGGCCACCAGTCGTGCCTCGCCTTACTCGGCAGCCCAACTCCGCTCACGGACGATCGCCCTGCCAGTCCTTGACCACCCTGTCGATGTGGTCGGGAAGGTCAGCCAGCTTGTCTGCATCACTCCAAGTGCTGATGAAGTTCGGGTCGTTGCTCTTCGGCGGGTTCTCGACGTCGCGAACTCGGACTGCGACGGGCACGCCAGTGCTGACGCCGGTCACAAGTGCGTGTTGCTGCGCCAGACTCGGCAACTGATCAAGAAGTGCGCGGGAGCTGAGGGCAGTCGCGTGCTGGAGCAGGCTCTGGTCCGCTTCGTGGGTGAGACGGTGCGCAATGACAGTGCCGCACTGGGCAACGACAGTCTCGCTGAGTTCGCTCGGCCGCTGGCTCGCAAGCAGCAGAGAGAGCCCAAACTTACGACCCTCCTTCGCGATGCGCTCGAACACCGAGGCAGACCTGCCCGAACCACCGTTTGGGTCTTGTCTCGCAGGGATGAATCTGTGCGCTTCCTCAAGCACCAGGAGAATCGGATGTTCGGCGCGTGGCTGACTCCGAACCGCAAAGTCAAAGAGGACACGACCGAGAAGCGCTGTCACGTTCTCCAATACGTCATTCGCAACGAGACTGAGGTCGAAGATTGTCACCGACGGGCCAGCCTCGTGTGACTTGCTTTGGGACTGGAAATGTGCGGCGGCTGGCCAATCCGACGTTGCTGGGTCAGCGTCGGTCGGGTCGACTCCCATTAGTGCCTTTAGGTACGAGCCCAGCGGATCTTCGTGCTCTTCAATCCTGGTGATGAAGTCGTACCTGCCATCGGCGAGCAGCCGACTCAGGCGCATCTGGAGGGTCGCAACGTACCCGCCAATCCTGCTGTCGACCGCTTGCTCAAGTTGGACTCGTGCAGGCAGGAAAATGTCGCACAAGGCCTGGAGGGAATAGAAGACGGGGGCATCGAAGTCTGCGCTGGCGCTGGCGCTGCCTAGCCCAAGATCGTTGAGGGCGGCCGTGACCTCGTTGGTCAGAATGGTCGCCAATCCGGCGAGAAGATCACGGTGTTCGGCAGTCAGCGCCTGATACTTGACGTTGTCCCGAAGGGCCAACTTGGCGATGGCCTTTGGCACTACATTTGCCATGCGCTCCCAACGCGCCCTGATCGGTGAGTCTCGACTGGCGTTCTTCGTCAGCACGTCAGCGAGCGACTGGAGCTGACGGAGTGCCGGAGTTTCTCCATCCATCGTGTTCTTGCTCAGAGCGTCAAGAATCCCGAGCGTCGTTCGAACGTTGTCGAGTTGGTCCGCGTCCGTCCCCTTACTTGAACCCGCGAGCCTCGCGTCGGCAATGGCACGCTGGAGGACAGGGGCCTGGACACCTTCACTGGCACGCAGCAGGTTGAGGTGCTCTTCGTTGTTCATGAACCAGTGCGGGAGGAAGAGCCCAGAGTCCGTGCCCGGCTTCGGGCCGAGGACGAGCGGCCGCGTCTTCTTCCCACGCGGCGTTGATGCCGCAAACGACTGGGCGTACTCGCCGTTGATGTCGAAGATGACGATGTGCCCGTTGGGAATCTCGTGATCCAGCAACCCGTCAATCAAGGCGGTGACAGTGCACGACTTGCCCGAACCCGTGGATCCAACGACCGCGCAGTGGTGGCCAAGAAGAAGGTTCGCATCGAGATGGACGGCCTGCTCCGATGCCACCGCCGAGGTCCCGATCCGCAGGGACGGCCCACCCTTCGGGAGGAAGATGCTCTTGACCTCGTTTGGCGTTGCTACCTGCACCGGTGCATGGAGCGGTGGGTAACCAGTCAGACCCGACTTGAAAACGTCGCCTTCAAACCGACCTACCACGGTGGCTTCGAGTTCGTAAGTCGCCGCGTCATCTTGACTCTGGAGTTCGCGCTTACCCTTCAGCTCCTGGCGGCCGCTGATGTACACCGCGCTGACGATGCCAACCACCCGGTGTGCACCCGCCGGAATCATGATGTAAGAGTTGACGACGCCGACGGTCTGAAGACCATCGGGACCGACCTTCGTGAACCCCTTCGACCCAACATCGAGCGCGACGCGGACCGTCGTGCTGCGAACGTCGATCACCCGTCCGATGACACCGACCTCAGTCATAGGGTTTCACCCACTGGGATCGGTGGAGCGCTCCCGCGAGCAGCCTGCTCCAGAGCCTCGATCAGGCTGGCAACGGCAGCGGGCGCTTCACCCTGCCGGGACGAGTTCGGCATGAGTTTGGCAAGTTGCGAGAACTTGCCGTGGTCGCCGGTCAGTACCGCGATACGCGAGTCACTCGCGGTAGCAAGGGCCGCGATGGCTGTGGACTTCGGTGTGACGCCAACGTCGGTGAGCGGGCGTTGCTGGGCGTCCGTGGTCAAGGACGCCATATCAGCGTCATCGAGTACCGCGAACGGATCAGCTACGAAGACGTTGAGTGCAGCATTAGTCGCAAGGCTACGGAGCAGAAGCCGGTTGATGTGTGGATCGGCGAAGCCGTAGCCAGCGACGAGCACTGCTGTGTCCTCTTGCTGGACCGCGTCTCCCAGCAGCCGAAGGAGATCCGAGTACGGGTACGCGAGGGTGTCGCCCTCCTTCGCCGACGTCGGATAGATCAGAACGAGTTCGTCATCCTCCGCAGGAGCCGCGCTCTGCTTCACCTCCAGCGATTCAAGGCCCGTCAACCGATCACGGTCTGTTGAGGATCGCCAGTTGAGGCTGCCGTGAACTTTGTGCAGGTAGAGCGCACCCTCGGCCCGGGCGACCACCGACTGAGTCGTGGTCTCGACTCGGTGGAAATCCAGACCGTAGAAGGCGAGGTTGAGGCGACGGTCGACCGTCCCGCTGAAGCCGTCGATGTATGGATAGCCCAGCTCATCGAGGGCACTCTCAACGACCAAGTCGTAGTTGGTGGTGAAGATCCGTGGCCGCGGGAGGTTAGCCCGGCGGCTACGAACGATCCGTGAGAGAAACGTCCGGTGCGCGATCAGCGGATCTGTGTCGAAAGGCGGGGGCAACTTCGCGCCAGGCTTGGGCAACCGACATGCCTCGGCCAGTGCGCGGTTGATCCGTTGCCGGAGGCCCTCAACCTGGTCCTTCGGGTACGGCACCGCTTCGGTGCCCGACCCAATCGTCACCTCGTCCTGACCTGCCTGCGACGCAAGAGCCGCTGCGAGCTGAAGCCCGTTTAGCAGGCGTTCGAGGTCACCGTTGTCGGTTGGGTTGATGGTGGCGAGCAAAGCGGCGTCACTGGCAGATGGCGTCCCACCAGCCTGCTGGATGAGTTCAACTACCTGCTTGTTGGTGAGGTTCCGGGTCTGCGGAGAGCCCAGATGAAATGACGCGCCGGACCCGAGGAGCACCACGAGGTTCTTAACCTGCAAGAGAGAACTCAGGTGGTCCCGAACAGCCGAGGGCTCGGCGGTCGTGATGACCTCCTTGATCGTGCCACCAATGAGGAAGAGCCCCTTCGTGCTAGCCTCCTCCGACTCAATCTTCTGGGGTACCGAAGTCATCAAACTCCCTCGCCTTCACAGATGTAGGTCACACCGAAGGACTTGACTTGGCGGTACTGCTGGAGCTTCACAGCAAGGTCGAAAGCGTCACTGGCCACGTACTGGAAGATGTCGAGACCACGGCCGAGGTTGATGCGCCAGCCGGAGTCGGCGACGATCGAGCGGTCGTGGATCGTGTCATCAAACCTGACGTCGAGCGTGATGCCAGCGACCGCGGCGGCCTGCTTCAGCTTCAACAGGATCTCGATCTGCTTCTGCACTTCCATGCCGCCGTCGGCGTGTTCACTGGTTACGAGTTTGACGGTCAGTTCGTCAGCAGGATCTTTGTTGACCGCCAGCGTCTCAATCAACTCCATGAGGTTCCGCGCTTGGTGGAACTTGCGGATGTACGGATCAACGATCGTCATCTCAGAAGCGCCACGCAGGTACGGGAGCAGCAGGTTCTCATACGAGACACCGCGCTGGTTCTCCTGGAACTCGCGGTGGCCCTCGAACAGTGGCTCAGGCTTGGGCACAACCTCAACGGGCGCAGATGATGGAGCCGCCAGCCCAGCGCCCTCGTTTGGCCCCGAAGCCGCGCCCTCAGCGACATGCCCGCGGTGGTAGTAGGCCGGATGTTCGTCCTCTTCGAGGGTGGTGACGCTGTGCCACTCCCCCGCCTTGTCGAGGAAGCCGAACTTGACCGCCGCCATCGTCGAGTCAATGCGCAGGATCTGGTCCTTGACTCGCTTGCGGCCCTCGATGGCGAAGCCAAGAATCTCCTCGATCTCCACCTTGGACGCCTCTTCGTGCGGATACAGGATCTTCATCAGGCCGGAGAATGTCTTGTGGATGCCGTCGCGGTCGCGGGTGGAGATGTCCGAGCCCAGCGTGAAGTGCTCCTGGTAGCGGTCGGAGTAGTCCGCGCTACGCATGGACTTGAGGACCTCGGCTATGTAGTCGACGACGAAGCCGTAGCCCTCGGAGAACATCTCACCGCGGATCGTGTCGACCTCCCAGCCCGGAATGTAGTGGTGAAGGCGGTCCAGGAACGCCGCGTCGTGATAGCTCTCGGGCAGTTCGTCGAACAGGTCCGAGTGCTTGAGCATGTAGGGGACGTTGTGCGAAGTGTTGCCGACGAACACCATCGATGCCTCGGCACCGAGGGTCTCGACGCCTCGGGAGAAGGTCTTGTTCGCCATGTAGTTCTTCATGATGTCGACGAGCGACTTGTCGGTGCGCTTCTTCTTGCCAGCGAACTCGTCGAAGGCGACGACATCCCAGTAGCCCACGAGACCGAGGCGGCCATTGGAGTTGTTGACGAAAAGCTTGGGGACGGTCACCTCGCCGCCAGATATCAGCATGCCGTGGGGTGAGAACTCCGAGAAGATATGGGACTTGCCGGTGCCCTTGGGGCCGAGCTCGACCAGGTTGTAGTTGCGCTCGACGAACGGGATCAGACGGACCAGTTGGATGAGCTTGGCGCGCCGGCCGAACAGTTCCGGATCGAAACCGATGGACTGGATGATCAGGTCGATCCACTCGTCCGTGGTGAACTCTCGCCGGGAGGAGAGGTAGCCGTCGTAGTCAAAGTTTGAGAGCTGGATCGGCTTGATGGATCCGAGCACCCAGGGGACAACTCTGGCGTTCTCGCTGTGGAAGTACTCGATGTCGCAGATGCACCACACGCCGCCAACGAGCAGTTTCGGATGCGCGGTAACGGTGGCTGATTCGATCAGGACTTGTTTGATCCCGAGGTTGGCGAATTCAGCTTCGTAGACGTCGTCCTTCTCGTTGAGCGTGACGGTCACCTTGTCGATGACTTTGTAGCGTCCGCGCTCCTTGATGGTCGACTTCACCAGCTCGGACTGATTCCGGTGCACGTAGTGGTCGGCCAGGATCTTCCGCACGGTGTTGATGCCGGCCTGGATCGTGGCTTCATCGTCGGAGGCAGCGTATTGGCCCAGCAGATACTCCAGGACGTACGACGGCACGATGGCGTTGCCCTTGACGGCCTTGACCAGGTCCTTCCGGACGACCACGCCCGCGAAGTGCTGGTTGATCTTCCTGTCCAGTACGGTCTGTGGCGGAGCCTGGTCATGGGACTCATCGGCAGCACCAACGACAAGCTCGTCGTCAGCCTGCTCCAGTTCGACATTTTCAGTCATTGCAACCGCCTTAGAAGTCGAAGTCCGAGGTGAACGAACGCTTGAGCGTGTACATGGCCTTCTCGTAGACACGCCACTGCGTCGTGTTGGGGATCCGTTCCTCGAGGCGGAACTCCACGGAACGATTGTTGTAGTCGTTGGCGTCCTTGTTGAGCAGCAACTGGACGCTCTGGTACCGGTCGCGTTGCTCGCCCGACATCGAGTCGAAGGTCAACTCTGGCTGCGGGTCGGTGGAGATCAGCGTCTCCCCCACGTACAGGCCTGCCCGCAGGGACCGCGGCTGCACCTTGTCGGTCACCGGCTCGGACTGGAACAGCTTCACGACGAGCTGCCCGGTCGTGATCTTGTCGGTGTCGGGAAGCACCTTCACGTTGACCGCACGAGTGTCACTCTTGCGCTTCTTGTTGATCGCGAGCACTGGTACGACGACCTCCTGGAGGGTCGCACCACCGTGAACGAACCGTGCACCCCCGCCTGCAAGGCGAAGGCGGTGGATCGACTTGGGGATCTGGACCTCGATGTCGCTGTCGAGTTGGAGCTGCACTGAACTGAACGTAGTGAAAGCGAAGTCGACCTTGAGCCCGTGACCGAGGACGTAACGCTTGTTCTTGACGAGGATGTTGTCGCCTTGCGGTGCTTCGGAGAGGAAGAACTGCTCGGGCAGTTCCCCGTCCTGGAACAAGAAGCCGTGGTCGGCGGTGACGAAGATGTTGGTCGCGTTGGCGTTGGCGGCCTTCTTGACCAGATCCACTATCTCGCTCAAGGCCTGCTCTGCTGCCTCGAACACGCGTCGCTCAGTGCCAGGCTTGTCGCCGGTGGCGTCGATGAGGTCGTGGTAGATGTACAGCACCCGGTGGGCCTTGTAGAGATCGCGCCTTTCTTCTCCGCTGAGAGCCTTGAAGTTCTCAGCCTGAATGGCGGTGCCGCCGACTGACTCGAGGACCTTCGCGCGCGGCCCGGTTCCGTTTGTCGGCTTGTCGTCCGCAAGAACGGTCTTGCCGTCGGCAGAGTGCTTCAGGGTCTGGTGCGGCAGCAGCGCCGCCATGCCAAGCTGGGTGTAGCTGGGGAGCACCCCGAGGACCGCCTCGAGGTCAGCGTCGAATCGGTCCTCCTGCCGGATCCTGGTTCCCAGCTCCTCCGCAACCTCGTAACGGAGGGCATCGGAGATGATGACGACGGCCTTCTTGTCCTCACGGAGCAGCTTCTCGACGTAGTCGCCGTAGAACGAGCGCTGGGAACGCAACACCGCGGACTTCCATTGGTCGGCTTCGTCGACCTGCTTCTGCCAAGCGTTACCCAGCTCATAAACGAACTTGTTCGTGTACCGCTTCTCAACCTGCTCACTGAGCGGGTCGAGCGGGTGGTCGCCCTCGAACGCGCGTCGGGCGTGCGTGAACTGACGGTACAGCTGGTCGATGCGGAACCAGTCCGTGCGGTAGCGCTCCAGAGCCTCGTCGAATGACGCGAAGGCGAAGTCGATCGTGCTCAACTCAGATAGCAGCTCGGCGGCGGCGCCTATGGCCGTGTAGAGCGTTCGGTAGCCGTCGATCCACACACTGCTCTGACGTGCGCGGACAACTTCAGCGACCTCGCGGGCGCTGACTGTCTGCTCGGTGACTGCAGTCGCGAGGTCCGCGATGATCTTGCGGTCTGCCTCTTCGAAGAGATCCACCGAAACTAGGTCCCGGAAGCTGATGTCTTGGATGCTCGCCTTATAGCCCAGGTCCACGGACGCGCGCTTGGCCAGTGTCGATACTGCCGCCTGACTGCGGCGATCATTGCGCAGGCTGGCGAAGTCGAGCTGGATGTTGTGGAGTCCGCCGGGTCGGTCTGACTTAAAGCCCTCAACGGCCTGGCGGAAGATCCACAAGATCAGGTCGTCGATGCTAGGTGCAGTGGACTTGTATCCATAGATGGATGCGGCGCCGGCCCAGTAGAAGGCATCAAGACCAAATTCGACAAGCCCTGCGTACTTGGCCCGCTGCCCCTTGGCGTTTTCCGACAGAAGTGTGCGGGTGATCTCCAGAAGGGTGTGCTCCTTCTGGCTGAGCACGACAGCTGACATCTTGGCGCGAAGCCGGTCCGCGTCATCTTCTGTGGTCAGCAGTGCCTTGAGGCTCTGGACGCGCTTGCTGGTGTTGAAGAACTTCTCGTGCGCCTGAACGACCTCATCGATGCCGTCGCCGCTCAGCCCGAGGTCTTGGGAGACAAGCGAGCTGCGATCCGCCGTGAAGATGCCGTGGGCCAGTTCCAGATCGAGCAACCAGTTGTCGATCCCTGACGGAGCCGGACTCGAGCGATAGACGAGAAACTTGTCCTTCGGCTGACCATGCAGCAGACGATTCTTAATGCCGTACTCGTCGCCTGCGACGCGCAGCGTCGTCACACCCGGCAGGTCGAGGGAATCGAGGTCGGTGCCGTATTGGCCCTCAGGATCGTTCCAAAACACGACGCGTTGGGACTCAAACTGCTGCTCCAGATGCGGGAGCAGCGCCGCCAATGAACTCATGATGTGCCTTCCTGCTGCGCCAACGTCGCTCGGCCCAGATCGGTGATCCGGTAGCGCTGGAGGCTGCTACGCGGCCGGTCTGGAATGGTGCGCTCCACCAGTCCGGCCTCTAGGAGCGGATCGATATGGCGACGCACGTTGCGCGTTTCGTTCCTCAGGCCGAGCGCGCCCAGAAGCTCGGAACGACTCAGATCTTGCACGCCGAGAACCGTGAGGAGCTGCACACCTTGCTCACTTGGTGACTCGACTTGGTGACTTGATGATCCCGCTTGGTGATCTCGTGACCTTTCTTGGTGCCTCGGATCAGCATCAAGCATTGCTTCAGGGGCGTGTGACCCCACAAACACGGTGAACCGCACACGATCCATCACCTCTTCGATCACAGGTTCGGGCAGTCCAGCCGCGGCAACCTGGTCATAGACCCGCTGAACCCCAGTGCCCCACTGCTCCATGATCCCCGCCTCACGGAAGATGCGGACGAGTGAGGGATTGCGCAGCCGTGACGCCCGCCGCATGGACTCGATGGTCATCCCCGACAACAACAGGCCAGGACTGTCCACCTGGATGCGGTCGTCATAGAAACCAACCCGGATGGGGGTGCCTCGTTCGGCATAGCTCGCGTGCACGAGCGCGTTGACCACTACTTCACGAATCGCCTCGACCGGAATCGAGTAGACATCCCGACGGCGCACCTCACCGAACACAGCGGTCTTGTACGCATGCTTGAGCAGGAAGTTCATCACGTGGTCAACCGCAAGCGGCACCGGGCCATGAACCTCAATCTGATCAAAGATGTCGGTACCGTTCGGTCCGCGTAGCCGACCGCACTGCACCCATGCGGACGGAATGAACCAGTCAGGCTGCGCGCCGGCGACCAACAATCCGGCGTTGGTCGGCACCGTGCGGCGACCGTCCCGCACGGCCAGACCCAGTGGCACTAGATCCTCTCGGGTCGTTGGCCGTTTCCGGATCTTGGAGAGTGCGTCCAGGTCGAGGTCATCGAGAGATGCGCGCGGCTCAGGAAGATCCTCGAAGGCAATGCCACGCGCGGTCCGCTCCAGTTCGGCGACGAGCGCAGCGTCCGCTTGCCGATTGGTTGAACCCAGCCGCACATACGCGCCTTGCTCGATGCCTCGCCGCTTAACGTAGTGGGGCCGCTGGGTACTCAGTGGCACATCAACGATCAGGAGCGAGTGCTCACCGACTGTCACAATGTCGATGCCCGGGACAAGCAGAGGCGCGATTCGATCGGCGATCAGGCTCGTCACACGCTCTTCGGCAGCCAGCGGGTCGTCGACACCGACGATTGAACGGTCGTCCTCGACACCGACGACCAGTTGACCCCCTGCACTGTTCGCAAAGGCAACGATTGACTTGGTCAGCCCGTCCGGCGAGGAGAAGTCGCGCTTGTACTCACGAGTCTTGCCCTCCGGTTCAAGGACGCGGTTGGCGGAGTCGAGCGAGAAGAATTCAGCCATCAGGTCCTGGCCCTCTTCGGAAGAGCGGCGCTGACGTTGTCCAACCGCCGCAACAAATCGTCATGGGAGATCACCCCTCGGCCTCCAATCCGGGGATCTTCTTCAACGCAGCACCGAATTTCGGGTAGTTCGTCTTGACACCGTCATCGAGATCAATGGCGATGTTCTGGGAGGCCAGTGGGTACAGCACGTCGTGCTCGTAGTCGTCGAGTTCGAGCAGGATCTTGCGGAGGCGATCGGCTTCCTTGGCGTTGGCGGACCGCTCGGCGTGCTCAAGGCTGGCTTTCAACTTGGCCTGGAACTCGCGGAGGTACTCGTTGAGCACCGTTGAAACGGTGGACGGCGTATAGCGGTGCATGTAGACGAGTGCATTGAATGATCCCTTGGGGCTGGCGAACATCCAGTAGATCGGGCGCTTCTTGTACCGCTGGACGTGATCCTTATAGAAGGACTTCACGAAGTAGTCACGCAGGTTCTTCACCCCGAGCGATTCAGTGACGAACCGCAGGTTTTCCTCGAAGTGCTGCTCACCGAACGCCGCACGGAGGAACTGGCGGAACCGCTCGACGATGTCGTCCTCGAACCACTCGCCGTCCACGATCGGGATGACGTTGTCTGCGTCCGGAGCGAAAGTCGGCGATGGAGCTTTCTTCAGATAGTCCTGCACCCTCGTACCTTGATCGGCAAGGATCAAGCCCGGCGCATCTAGGCTGTATCGACCAAACATGCAGCCGACGGCGTATGAGACGAGTTCGGCAGAGATGTCAGCACATTCAAGTGCCGCGTACTCTACGGGTGTCTTGCCCGGCCCGTATCGGAACTGAACGTTGCGGGTCAGCGAGACTCGGTGGAGCGGCACTTGGATCGGCACCTCGCCGTAAAGCCCATATGCTTCCACGACAACGCGGTTGTTCTCGGCCTCACGCTGCTGCTGTTCGGATGCTGCAGCGCCCCACGCCTCGAATAGCTGCTGGGCACGCTCGGCAAGCCGCGAACCAGACACCGTGAGCAAGGGGTGCGAGCCAAAATCCCAGGAAGTCTCGAACGAATCCCAGTCGAGGCGGGAGGTCGCCGTCAGCGCACTAATGGCCGAAAACGTCTCTTCAGGTAGATCGCCCAGTAGCGTCGGCAGGCTGCCGATGTCGTCAGCCAGGAAGGACAATGTCGGGGACTTCGCTGCGAGAAGCGCTTGCGCAAGGGACGAATTACAGATACTCATGATCAAGGCCGATTCTCGCTCAGAGTCCACATAAATGGACTTGGCCGCCGACCCAAAAGTGAAACCTTCGGGATAGGCACGGAACGAAGCATCCCCGGAACTAATCTTTGACCAGGAAAGCGAGGGTAGGAAAAAGAACTGTGTGTTCTGAGCGCGACTCCGCGGGCGTCCGCCGTCCGTCGACCCGTAGGTTCGAATCGCCGCTCCATCGTGTTCCCAATTCACCACGTACTCTTGGTTTCCATACCACTTCCGGAATGCGCCCCCCTTGTTGAACGGAAACCACTTGGCGCCGGTGGTTTCAGCTTCGTCACCAGTACGGCATTGGAACGCCGACCTGCTCGAAGCAACTTCCCACCATAGACGCATAAACGTCTCATTGTCGCCTGTTGACATGCCTTCGCGCAGTTCAGCCAATTCTCCAAGAGGTCGTCCCGTTGCGAACGCCGCGCGCATCGCGGGCGACAGCCAGTACACGATCGGCGACCCTGGAATCTTGGAGAATTCGCTTGAAGCAAGGCGATAGAGATGCTTCTCCATACCTCTCGTAGCTTCGCCACGACACTTAGACCTATCCGCCTCGATAATTTCCAACGCCTTCGGGCCCTGAACTACCGGTCCAACGAAGTCGGAAAGGCGCACGAAGGCGCCTTCCGCTCTGCTTCTGCCACGCTGGAGCACGTATGTACAAATGGGTACAGTCGCTCCATCAAAACCCGAATACTCCAGTTGGATCAGGGAACTTATTGTCTCACTGCTAATCAAGCGTTGTCGAAGCGGCAGATACGTGGAGAGGAACATCCACACAAAGGGTGTCATCAAACCCGCGAGCCCATTCGTAGGTAAGAAGTTGAGGCAGCGCTCGATGAACATCGCGAAGAGGTCTGACTTGCCGTCAGGGAAGCGATTCTTCGCGAATTCTGCGAGCCGCGTGTCCATATTCTTGCTGCCCATGTAGGGAGGGTTGGCGACCACGACGGCGTACTTCCGGGCGAGGTAGTTGGCCTGCTCAATGACTCGAATGGCGCGCGACAGGATCACCACGGTGAACAGATCGTCATGATCGGCTAGCGCGGCCGCGCGATTCTCGGCCGTTGCGGTCTCCACCCGGTCCGGCTGAATCAGCGAGCCGAGAGTGTCGGCATGTTCAAACTGATTCCAGAAGGTTTCCTCCGCCTGACGGCCGCCGTCAGGAGTGACTAGGAATTCCAGCTCGCCTGGAGTGAACATGATCGGTTTGATAACACAGATGTTCGGCTCAATCTGCTTGCTGAAGAATGCACGCTGCCTCGCGCGGGCCTTCATCGTGAGCGCGAACGCTGCCAAAGCTCCGGCTCGCGGGTCGATCTCGGTACCGTGGAGGTTGTGGGTAAGGATCCGCGTGGGAATCTCGGAGGGGGCGTAGCCCTCTTCCTCATAGATGGCGTAGAGCAGGTCGAAGGCGTAGGTGAGCATGTGGCCTGACCCGCAGGCGGGGTCGATGACCGTCAGTTCTTCGGGGCTGCTGATCTTGAGAAAGCCGCACTCTTCGTCAACTGGGGCGATGTAGTAGCCCATCCGGTCGACTAGCCGGGATGAAGGGTGGTTGAGCATCCAGAGGCGGCCGAGGGAGTTCTCGACGAGGTAGCGGACGATCCAGTCTGGGGTGAAGAGCTGGGTGGCAGCGGGGATCTCGTCGGCGCCGGCCTTCTGGTTTTTCTTGAACCCTGCAAAAACCTCGTCTTTCCGCTCCGAGATGTAGAACTGGTAGAGCCATCCGATGACCTCGACGTCCTTACAGACTTCCTCGGTCAGTACCTTCCTCGAGCGATTGAGAACAGAGTCGTTGGCGAGCAGGTTCGCCGGGATTAGCAGTTCAGTAAAGTCGCCATCGCGCTCGAACATGAACGGCATGGTCGTGTGCCAGTGACGGCAGTAATCAACCAACAGGAGAGAATACGCCTCGCCCTGTGGCTCATCGCTCTTGCGCGTGCCGTCGAGCAGCGCCGCCACTGCCGTGTGGGTTGCTCGACTGGCGACTTCGGTGTCAATGACCCCGCGCTTGGCTTCAGCGAGAATCTCCGGTTGTCCGTCCTCGACGCCTGCCTGCGGGGAGACAACACCAATACCGGTATAGCCGTTGGCGTCCATGAACCGCAGCGCGATGATCCGGTTGAACCACGTGTAAGCGACCTTGTCCGCGACAGCGGCTCGCCCCTTGTCTCCCCCACCTGAGGCGGCGACCTCCTTCTCCAACGCTGCTACGGGCCCCGGGCGTTCCACTCGCTCCGGCGAGCCTGGGGCAAGTACCGCGGTAGTGCGGGCAGTGACCTCACGGATGAGCTCCTTGCGTGCCCACGTCGCGAAGTTCTTCAACGGTGTCGTTTCCATCAGAGCGTGATTCGCTTTCCGTCGTTCAGGGTCTGTATGAGAGCTGCCCGAAGTACCTGGAGGTAGGTGTCGACCTGTTCTTCGGTTTCAAGGACGCCCAAGGCTCCCGGGACAGCAATGTTCTTCACCGAGACGGTCTGCTTCGGCGGTTCTGGGTCGTCGGTCAGGTCCTGGGTGGAGGCGGCAAGGATGTCCAGGAGCGCCGGGTAGTCGTGCGACTCGAAACTGGCCCCGGCCTGAAGGATGAGCGCGACCTGGACCTCGCTGCTCACGCGGGTCAGTGTGTGGTCGATGCGCTGTGATACAAATTGCTGCGCCTCCGGAGTGGCGTTCACGTAGAACTGGCCTGAGATCAGCTCGCTCTTCCGCCCCTCAATCGTGGCGACCACCTTGGCCCGGTTGGTGGCGACGATGCCGTCAATCTGCCCGCGCAGACCATCAGCGGCCTGCTTGAGCTGCGCCATCTTGTTGCCTCGGAACGCGTTCTGGTCAGCGAGGGCTCGCTTGATGGCGTCGTCGCTTCCGGTGGGCAGGTAGCTCAGATTGCTGTTGTGAGTGGACAGGAAGGCTGTTGCGTCGTCGTAGATCGTGCGCTGGGCACCGCTGAGGAAGGAGCGAATCGGATCGATCAGGTCTTCCTTGGCTTCGAGCAGATCGTCTCCGAGCTTGAAGTCGTTGAGGTACCAGTCGTCAGCCTTGCCAACTGTCTGTTCCAGGAGTCCGATCGGTGCGTCGAGCTGCGTCACGAACGGATAGCGCGAAGCGCTGACGGTCGCCTTGAGTTCATCGAGTTTGCCCTTGAGGAGGTCGGCTCCGTGGCGGGCCAGCTCCAGCGGATCCTTAGGGGCGTTTCCTTCGTCGAAGAAGTCGATGCAGAAGCGCCGGAAGTCGGCGACCTTGCGCTCGTCAAACGTCTTCTGCGGTGCCACAACCGTGTGCGAGTGTTTCTGGGTGTTGCGCAGCACGCCCGCGACTTCGCTGCGCTTCAGCACATTCCCATCGACGGTCAGGGTGACCTTCGAGTTGCCAATCAACGTCGCTACGAGGACTTCAATGGAGGCCAGGTCCCAGCCATAGGGCTTGGTCTGGAAGGTGTCGACGATGGTCTTCATCGTGACTTGCTCGCCGAGGGCGTCCTTGCGGAGGATCGCAGACAGGATCTCTTCGCTCGGCTGTGCGAGCTTGGAGAGGGCTCCTGCATCGAACATCCCGTTGTCGGGGTTGGCTGCGCCGGCGACCTGTTGCTCGCTGTATGTCGCGCCGCCCAACAGTTGGAGTTGCGTGTAGGTGCGGCTGACGAGGGACTGGAATCCCTCCGTCACCCGCCCGAGCGCGTCGGAGGAGGAAGCCAGCACGTCGGCGGCATTGTGGACGAGGGCGGCCTTGCCCACCGCGCTCCTGACACGCTGGACCAGCTCCTTCTCCCGCTCCCGGTTCAAGGTCGCCTTGGACTGGAGAATCTGCTCCTCGATGGCCGACAGCGAGGTAGTCCGCTTCCGCTTGGTGTACTTGTCGGTCTTGAGAAGCAGCCGCAAGTCCGTCAGGACGCGGTCGTCCGGTTCCAAGATAACGCGCAGTTCGTCCTTGCCCGCGCTGTGCATCCTGATCTGCTCCGGCTCATACGGATACTCGGGCGTGATGAAGTGGACCGAGAGCTCCTTCTGCGAACCGTGGACCTGGTCGTCCAGCTTGAAGCCGAATCCGAAATCCTGTCCGTTCTTGGCATAGCGGATCTTGTTCGTCTTGACGACGTCTCCCGACAGGATCTTGAACAGTTGCGAGCTGACTTCGGATGAGTCGATGTCGACGTTCTTGATCTCCTCCTCGATCACCTGCTCTTCGTTGGTGAGGTACTCGAAGACGTTGCCGTTGCGTTGGATGTAGGTCTGCCGCTCCAACTCGGCCAGGGCTTCCTTCACGTCCTCAGCTAGGGCGGGCAGGTCCATTCCGAAGCGGTCGTAGACGAGCACTGTGAGGTTGCGCGGCGTTGCCTGGAAACTCTCGACGTACTTGACGAGGAACAGTGCCTTGAGCAGGCGGACCGCGAGCGGGTTGTCCAGGTTGCGCTCGGCGGTGAGGATCTGCTTCTGGGCTGCGGTCTTCAACGAGGCACGGATGCCAGCGAACATATGATCAAAAGTCGCGAGCGTGCCGACCTCGCCGGCACCCGATTGCGCAGTGCCGATCTCCTTGGCTACCTGCTGGACGACGCCGAGCATCGACCGCTCACCGACGGAACTGTTGCGTCCCTCGAACGCGTTGTGGTCCGAGATGCCCTCGATCGCCGCTTGGAACAGCGGGAACTGGTAGCTGACGAACGGGTAGGTGCCGACGAAGTGGGTTTCGTCGGTGTAGTTGCGGTAGTTCTTTGCCCCGTCGACGAAGTCGAAGAGCGTCTTGAAGTTCCCCGACTGCTCGGCGTAGACCGCCCGAAGCGCAGCGACGCCGGCATCGTTCTTCTCCAGCAGACGCTTACGGATGACTTCCTCGACATCAGCGCTGGTCAACTTCACGCGCGTCTTGAAGCGTGCCTGGATCTTTGAGAAGTCGTTGCCCTGACCCTTGGTGCGGTCGCCGAGAACCTTGTCCATGTCTTCCTGCGAGGTGACCATCACCCACGCGCGGCCGCCACACTTAGTGTTGAGGCTCTCCGCGATGGTTTGGAGGTTGAGCATCAGGTGCGTGTTGGAGCCGATGAACTGGCCGACCTCGTCGACATAGAAGTTGAGTCGGTAAGCCTCGGGCTGCTTGTCGAGCCACCCCTTGACCTCACCAGCGAAGTCCTCGATCGAGACAGCGTAGGAGGACTGGTATTGCTTGATGATGCCGGTCGTGGCCTCACCGTTGATCTCGGCGAACGCGCGATCAATGCTCGCGCCTTCCAGCGCGCTCTGCTCGCGCCCCTGAGTCCACGCGATGCCCGCGATCCGCTCGAAGGCTTCCTTGAAGGCTTCGTACTGACCGCGACTGTCCAAGTCACGCTCGAACTGGGCGACGTGACCTTGATTACCGTAGTAACCAAGGCTCTCATCAAAGACCTTGACGAACACCTTGAGCAGGGCGTCAGCCTGGTCCTTGGTGATCAACGTGGCCTTCTGGTCAATGTTGAACAGCAAACTCTTGGCCGGGAAACACGCTGCCTTGTCGAGCAGAGCAGGAAGGAACGCGCCGCTTGCCTTGGCGCGGAAGTTCTCGGAGACCTGGGCACGGTCGAAGTCCTGCCCCTCGACATCACCGAGGAGGTGGGCAAGCATCTTGAGCAAGTGCGACTTACCGGAGCCGAAGAAGCCGGAGATCCACACGCCGTTGGCATTGGTGTAGTTGGTGTACGCCTCCAACAACAACTCAAGGCCCTTGGCAGCCTCGTTGGTGAGGACGTACTCATCGACCTCGGTGCCCAGATGCGCGACGTCGTCGGCCTTGATCACGCCCTCGATCGGGCGCTGGACATCCTTGGCGAAAATCTCGTTCAGCAGCATCGGGTCACGCTTCCTGTTCCAGGATGTTCTTGGCTCGGTAGTACTGGTCATCCTTCAACCGTCCAAAGAGCACGAGCGAGGAGCCTAGGGTGTCGGACTGCTCGTAGCGACCGGGGAAGAACATGAGCATGGGCTTGCCAGTCACAACGCTCTGGAGGTTGTTGAGCACGTTGTGGGACCGGATGTAAGGGAAGACCTCGCCGAGCCCGGTGAGGAAGAAGATGTCAAAGTCGTTTTCAGCAACCTTCGCGCGGATGGCCGGCGCGATGTGAATCTGCGGGTCGAGCATCCCCTGGAGCATTTCGCGGAAGTCGTCCTTGTCGGTGTCAGGCTCGGCAAGGATGACCCTTTCCCAGACCCCGCGCTCTTTGAGGATCTCCACCGACAGGTCGTAGAGGTTTACCTCGTAGACCGAGATTCCCTTCTGACTGAGCTTGTTCTTCACCCGCTGCTTCGCCTGGGCGACCTTGAGCGCTGCCTCAGCCGGGTAGGGGTAGATGAAGAACGGCACCTCGTTGCTCAGGCCCTCCATCTGAAGGAAGCGCTTGCCACTGAGCACGTTGAAGAGGTGTTCCTCTTCCCGGTGTAGGTCGTGTGTCGTGATCATGCGACACCCCCGGTTGGGAAGAAGCGGCCATCGCTGGGAGTGCGGGATGCGAGACGCGCGGCGACGCGCGGCGACAAAACGGCCGGGACGATGAGTCCCTGCGATAGAAGCCCCGCCTCGGTGAGCATGCGGAACACCGTGGAGCGGAGCTTCTTCAACGTTGAATCCTTGAGGCTGGCGACTTCCTCATGCCAGAGGGTCTTCCCGCGGATGAAGCTATCAAAGTGGTCGTAGTCGAGTGTCTGGGCGAGGACAAGGAACCGTTCCCGGAGAACCTCTTCGGCGAACTCGCCGATCAGTGCGTAGCGGCGGCAGGCAGCCACCCACATGAGATGTCCACGCTCAGAGGGCGTAGCATCGAGGAGTAGTTCGAGCTCCTCAACGGCGAGCACCGCGAGACGCTGCGCGACCTCACGCGCAAGGCGGGTGCCTGAGGAACGGGTGCGAGCCTGGAGGAGGTTGTCCTGCTCCAGCAGCTTTCGTGTCTCGATCCAGTCGCGCTCGCCTAGGTATATCGGGGCGGCGATCAGGGCCTCGCGCGAGAGAAGGGCGCCACTGGTGAATGACAGCGCGTATCGCGCCCGTGTTTCAGCCATCGTGCACCCCTCCTCGTCGTCGCGAACCAAGTCGATCAGGCCATCTGTGCCCACCCACAAAACGTGCCGTGCATGCGTTCAACCGGTCGCCGGAGACTCATCCGAGGCAGCCGCACCCTCGCGCCGGACCCACTCATCGACCTCGCTGGCCTGAAACTTCCAGAGACGACCAACCTTGTGGGCGGGCATCGCCTTGTCAGCGATCCACGCGTACACCGTGTCCTTCGTGACACCCAGGTGGGCGGCGATGTCGTCGGCAGATAGCCAAGGTTCGGACATGACGGTGTGGGCCCTCCGGTTCCGGAAACCTGATCTAACAGGGTGTGACCGACTCTAGCGGAGGATGGCGCGTGTATGTGGGATTTCTTCGGGAGCACCTCACGTCTACCAACGACTGTCACCAGCGTCGTGACACAGAACACCTACCGGATGCGGAGATCGCCGATGCCCCAGACGTCGTCCGGAGGAGCACACAGGTGAGCTTCGATTTCCATGACACCTCTTCCTCGCCACACAGAACCGCCCGGTGCTCCAAGATCACTGCACGATCCCACCGGCCCACCCGGATGCTCGACGAAAGTGGTTCTCTGCCGATGAACTCATCGACCTCGTCAAGGACGACTTCAGCGTCCAGACCCTTCGCAGTGTGACGCCCACCGCGCACCACGGATACCGTCACTACCCTGCTTCACCTCGCATCCGTCGCACCCTAGAACGCACCCTCGGCCCGGCCACAGCACGGGCATGGTCATGGCCAATGGAGCGAGCCGGATGGGGCTTCACGCTCATGCTGCACGCGCGCAAGACCCCCACTTCACCGATCAAGGAGCAGCATTGAGGGTGTGCGCCACTGGCCGACCGTGCGCACATCGCCGACGGCCTCGCGCACCACGCGAGTCGTCCTCGGAGGACCCGCGCTCGACGTGAGCGGCGATGAACTCGCATTCGCAGTGGTGGAACCATGCCAGCGCGCTTGCGGCGAATCAGAGCCGGGCGAGCAGCGGGAACGAGTGCGTGCACCGTGATGCAATCGTGTCCACCTGCATCCTCGCCAGACTTAGGCTCCCAGACGCGAAAAAGGCCACCCCCGCTCTCGCGGTGATGGCCTCCGACCTGCGTAAACGCTGGTCGGGATGACAGGATTTGAACCTGCGACCCCTTGACCCCCAGTCAAGTGCGCTACCAAGCTGCGCCACATCCCGAAGGCTCCCGCGCCAGTCCGAGGACTGTCTTGAGGAGCCTTACCGGCCCCGGAGGGCCGTAGAGAACTTTACCTCACCGTGGGCGGTGCTCACGACACGGCCCACGCCGGCCAACCAACCAGACCTCAGGAGAAGGAGAGCCCGTCCGCGCTGATCGTGGCCCCGGCTGGAACGGTCGACGCCACCCCAGCATCAGCCAGCACAGCCTCCCCCACAGCCGTCACACCAGCCTCGAACGTCCAGTCCCCCGCCACGCTCAGCGACGAAGCCCCGACAAGCGAGGGCGCCCCAGCCGAGAACCTCGCGTCGAACTTCCCGATCGTCTTGTAGTACGCCGGATCGAGGTCCACGAGCGGCGCGTCCACCACAGGGCGCAGCAGGTAGTCCTCCCCCAGCTCGTACACATCACTGCGGAGCACCAGCAGGTCGTTCGTCGTCTTCACCGGCAGGAACCGCGACCGGTCCACCTCGAGCACCACAGCGCCCTCGAACACCTCGATCGCCGCACCCATGGCGGACTCGATCTGGATGACCGGCGTCGAGGACGGGTCCGCCGGGTCCACCGTCTTAGAGTTCTTGATGAGCGGCAGCTGCAGCACGCCGTTCGTCCGGTCGAGCTCGGCCGTCAGCGCCTGGAGGTCGAACCACAGGTTGTTCGTGTTGAAGTACTTGTGCTTCGAGATGTCCGACGCAGCATCAGCGTCCTCGTCGAGGGTCTGGGCCGTCTCGCGGAGCACGATGCGGCCGTCGCTCTTGCGGACCACCTGGTGCCCGCCCTTACGGTCCGCAGGCGTCCGCACAGCCACTTCCGCGCCGAAGGGTGCGCCCGAGGACGCGAACCACCCGGCAACAGCCGCGTCGGGCGACGCGCCGAGGTTGTCGGAGTTCGAAACGTGCACATACCGGAAGCCCTGCGCCACGAGGTCCTTGAGCACCCCGGACGTCTGCAACGCCGTGTACAGGTCGCCGTGACCCGGCGGGCACCACTCCAGGCTCGGGTCCGCATCCCACGTCACCGGTGTGAGGTCGTCGGCCCGGAGCTTGGGCTCGCGGTTCTGCAGGAAGTCCAACGGCACACCCTCGACGGCCACGTCCGGGTGCTTCGCGAGCGCCGCGAGCGTGTCCTCCTGCGTGCGGAAGCTGTTCATGAAGATCAACGGCAGGCGCGCCCCGGACGCAGCCCGCGCGTGCCGCACCTGGCCCACGATGATGTCGAGGAACGACTCGTCGCCCCGCACCGTGAGCAGCGACTTCGCCTTGTCCATGCCCATCGACGTGCCGAGGCCGCCGTTGAGCTTGATGATCGCCGTCTGGGCGAGCGCCTCGCGCCCGACCTCCTCAGCGATGTCGAGGTCGGCCTGACGGTCCACCTCGACGAGCGGGTCCACGTCCGCCTCGCGGATGACACCTGTCTCACCGGACTCGAGGAGCCCGTAGAAGTGGGAGAAGACGTCGATGGCGGTGGGGTGCACTCCCCCGTCGCGCATCTTCTGCTGGGCCTGGGCAAGTCCTGACGGGGAGTGTCCTGGTGCGCTCATGGCCCGATCGTAGTGAAAAACGACGGTACGCGTCGATCCGTCCGCGTGAACGGACGGCGAACGCGCACCGTCGTCTCAGGTACTACCGAGCAGAAACCGACCAGGTCAGCGCTTGCGCTTCTCGCGCACGCGCACCGAGATCGAGATGGGCGAGCCCTCGAAGCCGAAGGTCTCGCGCAGGCGCCTCTCGATGAAGCGGCGGTAGCCTGCCTCGAGGAACCCGGTGGCGAAGATGACGAAGCGCGGCGGGCGCGTGGAGGCTTGCGTCGCGAAGAGGATGCGGGGCTGCTTGCCACCGCGCAGCGGGTGCGGGTGCGCCGCCACGAGCTCGCCGAGGAACGAGTTGAGCTTGCCGGTCGAGATGCGGGTGTCCCACGACTCGAGCGACTTCTCCAGCGCGGGCACCAGGCGGTCCATGTGCCACCCGGTCTTCGCCGAGATGTTCACGCGCGGCGCCCACTGGACCTGCACGAGCTCCTTCTCGATCTCGCGCTCGAGGTAGGGGCGGCGGTCCTCGTCCATGAGGTCCCACTTGTTGTACGCGATGACCACGGCGCGGCCGGACTCGATGACCTGCGAGATCACGCGGGTGTCCTGCTCCGTGAGCGAGACGCTCGCGTCGAGGAGCACCACGGCCACCTCGGCCTTCTCGATCGCGGCCTGCGTGCGCAGCGAGGCGTAGAAGTCGGCGCCCTGCGTCTGGTGCACGCGGCGGCGGATGCCGGCAGTGTCCACGAAGGTCCACGGCTTGCCCTTGAGCGTGATGAGCTCGTCCACCGGGTCGCGGGTGGTGCCGGCGGTGTCGTCGACGACCACGCGCTCGGAGCCGGCCACCTTGTTGAGGAGGGAGGACTTCCCGACGTTCGGGCGCCCGACGAGCGCCACGCGTCGCGGCCCCTGCTGGATCGCGACACCGTGCTCGGTGGTGGTCGGCAGCGCCTTCATGGCGGCCTCGAGGAGGTCACCGGTGCCACGGCCGTGCAGCGCCGAGACGGGGTACGGCTCGCCGAGGCCGAGGCTCCACAGCTCGGAGGCGTCGGCCTCCGCACGCGGGCCGTCCACCTTGTTGGCGCAGAGCACCACGGGCTTGCCGGACTTGCGGAGAAGCTTCACGACGCGCTCGTCCGTGGCGGTGGGACCCACGGTCGCGTCGACGACGAACATGATCGCGTCCGCGAGGGAGATGGCGATCTCGGACTGCTCGGCCACGCGGGCGTCGAGCCCGAGGACGTCGACCTCCCAGCCGCCGGTGTCGACGACCATGAAGTTGCGGCCACCCCACTCGGCCGGGTAGCTCACGCGGTCGCGCGTGACGCCGGGCTTGTCCTCGACGACCGCCTCGCGGCGACCGATGATGCGGTTGACGAGCGTCGACTTGCCGACGTTCGGGCGGCCGACGACGGCCAGCACCGGCAGCGGCGCGAGCGACGCGGCGCGCGCGAGCGCGGCGGGGTCGCCGTCGAGGAGGGCGAGATCGTCGTCCGCGAGGTCGTACTCGGCCAGCCCGGCGAGCAGCGCGCGCTCACGACCCGCGTCGGAGGCGTCGTCGCCGGCGTCCACGAGGGCACTGTCCTGGTCGACGACCGGGAGGTCCGTGGTGGGCTGCGCTGCTGCGACGACGTCTTCGGTGTGGTTGTGCTCAGGCGTACTCATGGACCCATTGTCCCAGGAACGGGGCGGGTTCACGAACACGCTGTCTCAGGCGCCCTCAGGTGCCCTCAGGCGACCGCATCCCGGTTCGGGTCGTCGGCCGGGAGCGCGATCCCCGTCCGCGCGACGGCATCGACGACGAGCGCCGACAGCGCCTCCCGGATCTGGAGGTTGGCCTGCTCGAGCGCGACCTTCCCGCTGGTCCCGGGCGTGCGCTCGACGAGGAACGGCTCGCCGAACTCGACATACAGCCGGCGCCGGAACCGCGGCAGCGCGCTGACCTTCTGCCCCGTGCTCCGCGTGCCGAGCACGGCGACCGGAACCACCTGGGCCTTGCCGTTGAGCGCGAGCCACGCCACGCCCGCGTGACCGGTCGACACGTCGCCGCGGCCGCGGTTGCCCTCAGGGAAGATCCCGAGGCCGCCGCCGCGCCGCAGCACACCGATACCGGCCGCGAGCGCCGCCCGCCCGCCGTGCTGGTCGACGGGGATCTGCCCGGCGGCGTCGAGGAACTTCCCGACCGCCCCGGTGAACATGGCCTCCTTGACGAGCATGTGCACCGGTCGTGGGGAGACGCCCACGACGACGGGCCCGTCGATGAGGCCGGTGTGGTTGGCCGCGAGGATGAACGGCCCGTCCGCGGGGACGTTCGACCGCCCGACCGCACGGGTGTTCCACACGACGCGCGCGAGGAACACCCCGACCCACCGTGACCATGCCGCGCTGCGAGGCCCGGGTATCTTCGGCGGGTTGGTGCTCATGCGCTCGCGCCGACCGTGCGCTCGACGACCGTGAGGACGGCCTGGACGGTCTGCTCGAAGTCGAGCTCCGAGGAGTCGACGGTGACCACGCCGTCGGCGGCGACCTGGAAGGACGACACCGTGGAGTCGTCCGCGTCGCGGCGCAGCACCTGGTCGCGGGTCGCGTCGACGCTGGCGGCGTCGTCGGCCCCGTGCACGTCGCGGGCGCGGCGCGCGAGGCGCGCGTCCTCGCTCGCGGTGAGCAGGATCCGCACGTCCGCATCCGGTGCGACGACCGTGGTGATGTCCCGGCCCTCCGCGACCACGCCCGCGCCGCCGGAGAAGCCTCCGGCGGACTCGGCCACGATGACCGCGCGCTGGCGGGCCTGGAGCTCGGCCCGCACGTCGAGGTTGGTCGCGACCGCGCTCACGGCCGTGGAGATGGCCGACTCGCGGATGGCCTCCCCCACGTCGATCCCGTCCACGTGGACGGCCGGGCCGGAAGGGTCCGTGACCATGGCGAGCGGGATGCGCGCGACCAGACCGGCGACAGCCGGCTGGTCGGTGAGCTCGAGCCCGTTGCGCACGCACCACCACGTCGCGGCGCGGTACATCGCGCCCGTGTCGAGGTACGCGAGGCCGAGCCTGCGCGCGACCTCCCGGGAGACGCTGGACTTGCCGGAGCCGGACGGCCCGTCGATGGCGATCGTGAGGCTCACTGCGCCAGGTCCTTTCGTAGTGCGGTCGCGCCGTGCAGGTACACGTGCCGGACGTCAGATCGTGGCACCTCGAGGTTCGCGTGCGCCATGAGGCGCACCACCCGGGGCAGCGCGGTCGGCACGGCGATCTCCGTGGCGCACATGAGCGGGACGTCCCCGAGCCCCATCTCCCGCGCGGCGGCCGCCGGGAAGTCGGAGACGAGGTCGGGCGTGCACGTGAAGATGATCGAGATGAGCGACTCGGTGTCGACGTCGTTCGCGCGCAGCACCTCGCGCACGAGCTCGGTCGTGCGCGCGAAGAGGTGCTCGCGCTCGTCCGTGTCGAGCTGCGTGGCGCCGCGGATGGCGCGCACGGTCATGACCGGCCCGCCGTCCGACGGGCCGCGCAGAGAGCGGTCACAGCGCGGTCACAGGCCGACGTCGGCCATGAGCGTGCCGAGCTCGGTCTGGCCGAGCACGCGCACGCGGCCCGGGCGCAGGTCACCGAGGCGCACCGGCCCGATCTTGGTGCGGACGAGCTGGGTCACAGGGTGGCCCACCTCGTCGAACATGCGCCGCACGATGCGGTTGCGGCCCGCGTGCAGCTCCACCTCGACGAGGCTCGACTGCGGGTTGGTGTCGACGACCTTGTAGCGGTCGACCTTCGCCGTGCCGTCCTCAAGCTCGATCCCGTGGAGCATCGCGTTGGCGATGCTCCCCGAGACGCGCCCCTGGACGTGCACGAGGTACGTCTTGGGGATCTCGTACTTGGGGTGCGCGAGGCGGTTGGCGAGCTCGCCGTCGTTCGTGAGGAGCAACAGCCCTTCCGACTCGGCGTCGAGGCGGCCGACGTGGAACAGGCGCTCGGGGCGGTCGGCGACGAACTGCGCGAGGGTGGGGCGCCCCTCCGGGTCGTGCATCGTCGAGACGACGCCGAGCGGCTTGTTGAGCGCGATCGTCACGAGGGACGTGTCGAGCTGGATCCGCATGCCGTCGACGTGCACGGCGTTCTTCACGGGGTCGACCCGCACGCCGAGCTCGGTCACGCGGATGCCGTCGACCTCGACGCGTCCGTTCGTGATGAGGTTCTCGCAGGCGCGGCGGGATCCCAGGCCGGCGGTCGCGAGCACCTTCTGCAGGCGGACGCCGTCGGGTACGTGGACGTCGCGGGGTGCTTCTTGCGGCAGGGCCTTCTTGCGGCCACCACGGGTGTTGCTCATCTACTTGTCCTCCAGTTCAGGCGCCACGGGTTGCTCGTGCGCCCCGCCTCCCACCCATCCTGCCCACCGGTCGTCGCGGCCGCGAGGACCGACGTCCTCGAAGCCCTCCAGGGCGTCGATCTCGGGCAGGTGTGGTGCGAGCGCGGGCAGCTCGTCGAGCGAAGAAAAACCCATGCGCTCCATGAAGTATCCCGTGGTTCCGTAGAGAAGTGCACCACTGGCCGCCTCGGTCCCCACCTCGGTGACCAGTCCCCGGGCGCTGAGCGTCCGCACCACACCGTCGACGTTGACCCCGCGGACAGCCGAGACCTGGCCCCGCGTGACCGGTTGGCGGTACGCGATGACCGCGAGCGTCTCGAGCGCCGCCTGCGTGAGCCGCGCGGTCTGCCCGTCGGTGACGAAGCGCGCCACGACGTCCGCGAACGCCGGTGCGCTGTAGATCCGCCACCCGCCGCCCGCCTCGCGGAGCTCGAAGCCGGCGGGACGACGCGGAGCGTCGCCGCCAGGACCGGTCGCCGTCTCTTCCGGCACGAGCCGCCCGGAGTACTCCGCGGACAGCGCGCGCAAGCTCGCCTCGACCTCAGGGACCGGGACAGCGAGCGCTGTGGCGAGACGCACAGCCGAGACGGGCTCGTCCGTCACCATGAGGATCGCCTCGATCGCGGCCGGCACGCCGCCCGGCAGCGCGCGGACGTCCGGGCCCGCACCCGGCTCGTCGTGGGTCGCGCTCATGAGGGATCCCCCTGCTCGTCGAAGTCGCCCTGGACGCGGACGTCCTCGACGTCGCCGCCGGTCCAGTGCACGGTGAGGTCGCCGAGCGGTGTCACCTGGTCGAAGGACACGACACCCTCGCGGAAGAGCTCGAGCAGGGCGAGGAAGCGAGCAACGACGACCATGACGCCGTCGGCGTCCGCGACGAGCGTGCGGAAGGACGCCGCCCCGTGGGAGCGCAACCGGTCGACGACGAGCGCTGCCTGGTCCCGGACGCTGACGAGCGGCGAGTGGAGGTGACCCACGTCGACGGTCGGCGGCGGGGGCGCCGGCTCGAGCGCGCGGGCGGCGAGCTCGGCGAGCTGCTCGGGCGTGACCGTCCACACGAGCTCGGGCAGCAGCGCCGCCACGTGCGGCTCGAGCGGCGCGATCCGCGGGAAGCCCCGGCCCTGGTCGGCGAGCCGCTCCGCGAACACTCCCGCCAGCTGCTTGTACGCGCGGTACTGCAGCAGCCTGACGAAGAGCAGGTCCCGGGCCTCGAGCAGCTCGAGGTCGTCGGCGTCGTCGACGTCTCCCGCGGGCAGGAGGCGCGCGGCCTTGAGGTCGAGCAGCGTCGCGGCGACCACGAGGAACTCGCTCGTCGTGTCGAGGTCACGCTCGGCAGCCCGCAGGTAGGAGATGAACTCGTCCGTCACCTGCGCGAGCGCGATCTCGGTGATGTCGAGCTTGTGCTTCGCGATGAGCGAGAGGAGCAGGTCGAACGGTCCGGAGAAGTTCTCGAGATGGACCTCGAACTCCCCTGCGGCCGCGTCCGCCGGGAGCGCCTCGGCCGTCAGGCCTGTCTCAGGCAGCGTCGCCACGGAAAACGAGCTCACGCGCGAGCTGGCGGTAGGCGACCGCGCCCGCGTGCGTCGGTGCGTACGTGGTGATGGGCTCTGCAGCCACCGAGGAGTCCGGGAACTTCACGGTGCGGCCGATGACGGTGTGCATGAGCGTCTCGCCGAAAGCCTCGAAGACGCGGGCGACGACCTCGCGGGAGTGCAGCGTCCGGTTGTCGAACATCGTCGCGATGATGCCGTCGACCTCGAGGCGCGGGTTGAGGCGGTCGCGCACCTTCTCGATGGTCTCGACGAGGAGCGCGACGCCGCGCAGCGCGAAGAACTCGCACTCGAGCGGGATGAGGACGCCGTGCGCAGCGGTGAGCGCGTTGACCGTGAGGAGGCCGAGGCTCGGCTGGCAGTCGACGAGGATGACGTCGTAGTCGTCCGTGACCGGGCGCAGCACGCGGGAGAGCACCGACTCGCGGGCCACCTCACCGACGAGCTGGACCTCGGCGGCCGACAGGTCGATGTTCGCGGGGAGCACGTGCAGGCCGCTCACACGCGTGGGGACGATCGTGTCGTGGATGTCCGCACGACGCTCCATGAGGAGGTTGTAGACCGTCTGGTCGAGCTCGTGCGGGTTCACCCCGAGGCCCACGGACGCGGCGCCCTGCGGGTCGAAGTCGACGATGAGCACGCGGCGGCCGTACTCCGCGAGGCTGGCACCGAGGTTGATGGTCGTGGTCGTCTTGCCCACGCCACCCTTCTGGTTGCACATCGCGATGATGCGCGCAGGGCCATGACTGGCCAGCGGGGCCGGTTCCGGGAAGTCGGGCAGGAGGCGCCCGACGGGGTCGAGCGTCTGGTCGCTGGTGTCGGTCGGGGCCTGGCTGCTCACGCGCCCACGCTACCGCAGGCGGCTCCCCCGGACGCTGAAGCGCGCCGCTGCATGTCGCGTTCTCGGGGCCTCAGCCGATGGCCCGCGGGTGGGACTGGACGTACACCTCGCGCAGCGCGTCGGGGGTGACCATCGTGTAGATCTGCGTCGTGGTGACCGAGGCGTGCCCCAGGAGCTCCTGGACCACGCGCACGTCCGCGCCGCCGGAGAGCAGGTGCGTCGCGAAGGAGTGGCGCAGCGTGTGCGGGGAGACGTGAGCCGCGCCGGGCAGCTTGGCGCGCTCGGCGGACGAGCGCAGCACGGCCCACGCGCTCTGCCTGCTGAGGCGGTCGCCCCGGGTGTTGAGGAACACCGCGGGCGTCCCGCGCCCCGCCGACGAGTACGACGCCCGGCCACGGACGAGGTACGCCTCCAGCGCCTCGACGGCGTAGGAGCCGACCGGCACGACGCGCTCCTTGCTGCCCTTGCCGAAGAGCCGCACGGAGGCGGTGCCCGGGGTGAGGTCGAGGTCGTCGATGTCGAGGTTCACAGCCTCGGAGATGCGCGCACCCGTGGAGTACAGGAGCTCGAGGAGCGCCCGGTCGCGCAAGGGCCCGGGCCCCTCGCCCGCACCCGCGGCCTCGAGGAGCAGCTCGACCTCGTGCGTCGAGATCGCCTTGGGCAGGCGCTTGGGCCGGCTGGGAGGCCGGATGCCGAGGGCCGGGTTCGAGGTGGTGAGCCGTTCCTCGACGCAGAACTTGTGCCAGCCGCGCAGCGCAGCGAGGCTGCGGGCCGTCGACGCGGCCGACAGGACCGCTCCCCCGTCCGTGCCGGTCCGCAGTGCCGCGACGAACGCCTCGACGTCGCTCATCGTGGCCTCCGCCAGCTCGATGTGCGACGCGTCGAGGAAGAGCACGTAGCGCGTGAGGTCGCGGCGGTAGGCGCCCACAGTGTTCGGGGAGCTGCCTCGCTCGACCGTCAGGTGGTCGAGGTAGACCTGGAGCGCCCGGCTCGCAGCACTGGGAGGCGTCTGGGGTGTCGCAGCTGGATCAGCCACCGTCGCAGCCGTCCTAGAACGGCAGGAAGACGTCGACCGCCACCGCGACGAACAGCAGGGTCAGGTACGTGATCGAGCCGTGGAACACCTTCATCGCACCGAGCTTGCCGCGCGTCGGGTCCATCGCACGTCGGTACATGCCGATGCAGGAGGAGAGGAACCACGCACCGAGCGCGGAGGCGACGACGGCATACACCCAGGACATGTCCTCGAGCGGCACGAGCGCGAGCGAGCACGTGATCATCGCGACCGTGTAGATGACCATCTCGCGAGCGACCTTCGTGTCGTCGGCGACCACCGGGAGCATCGGGACGCCCGCGTTGGCGTAGTCCCGACGGAACTTCATCGACAGCGGCCAGTAGTGCGGCGGCGTCCAGAAGAAGATGACGAGGAAGAGCGCGACAGCACCCCAGCTGAGGCTCCCCGTGACGGCGGACCAGCCGATGAAGACCGGCATGCAGCCGGCGATCCCGCCCCAGACGATGTTCTGCGGGGTCCGGCGCTTGAGGATCATCGTGTAGCCGACGACGTAGATGAGGATGGCGCCCGCGGTGAGCAGCGCCGAGGGGACGTTGACGACGAGGGCGAACCACAGGAGCGAGACCACGCCGAGGACGAGACCGAAGACGAGGGCCGACTGCGGGGTCACCTCGCCGGTGACGAGCGGACGCCGCTTGGTGCGGTCCATCACCTCGTCGATGTCACGGTCGAGGTAGCAGTTGAGGACGTTCGCGGACGCAGCAGCAGCGGTTCCGCCGACGAGCGTCGCGAGCACGAGCCACCACGAGGGCAGGCCGTCGGCCGCGAGGATCATCGTCGGGAGCGTCGTCACGAGAAGGAGCTCGATGATCCGCGGCTTCGTCAGCGCGACGTACGCACCGACCCGCCCACGGAGACCAGACGTCGCCTGACCCGGCCGGGCCGGGCGTGCTCCCCCGTGGGGCGACCGAGGTGCCGAGGGTCGCGGGGCCGCCGGGACGGGGGCGCGGTCGGCGTCGCCCGCCGGGGAGGCTGCTGCGCCACCGGTGCCGCGGGGACGGCTCGACGGGTGGGCCGATGCTTGGCTCGAAGTGTGCACGCGAGGCTGGGGTCCGATCTGCGTCCTAGGGAAGGCAGGCGCGCGAACTGCTTGCGCTGCCTGAGACGACGTCCGTCCATGGTACTGGTGTCTCACCCCGGAAGGGCTCCGGCAGGGCCGACGCCGGGTGTGACATTGATGGACGATCCGCGATGTGAACGTTCACAACGTGATCTGAGACGGACGCGATAGTCTTGACAGATGGCCCAGACGTGCGCGATGCCGCGGGACCATATGGCGGTCAGAGGCGACACAGCCTCACCCTCCGCACGTAGCGTCACGAGAGAGAACCAGGCGCGGGGCCGACACCGCAGGGCCGCCCGCGCTGCTTGCCACGACCTGCACGACGACTGATTCCGGCGGGCGAAAGCCCCGGAGAAATGAGGTTCGGTGAACGCGTTCGCCCCCGCAGAGCAGCCCTTCGAGTGGACTGACCTGGATGACCGTGCAGTGAAGACGATCAAGGCCCTCGCGGCCGACGCCGTCGAGAAGGTCGGCAACGGCCACCCCGGTACCGCGATCTCCCTCGCGCCCGCCGCGTACCTGCTCTTCCAGAAGGTGATGCGCCACGACCCGAGCGACTCGCAGTGGGTCGGTCGCGACCGCTTCGTCCTCTCGGCCGGTCACTCGTCGCTGACGATCTACCTCCAGCTCTTCCTCTCCGGCTACGACGTCGGCCTCGACGACATCAAGGCCCTGCGCACGTGGGGCTCCAAGACCCCGGCGCACCCCGAGTACGCCCACACCGACGGCGTCGAGATCACCACCGGCCCGCTCGGCCAGGGCCTGGCCTCCTCGGTCGGCATGGCCATGGCGGCCCGCCGCGAGCGCGGCCTCCTCGACCCGGACGCCGCACCCGGCGAGAGCCCCTTCGACCACACCGTCTTCGTCATCGCCGGCGACGGCGACCTGCAGGAGGGTGTCACCTCCGAGGCGTCCTCCCTCGCCGGTCACCAGAAGCTCGGCAACCTCGTGGTCATCTACGACCAGAACCACATCTCGATCGAGGACGACACCAACATCTCCTTCAGCGAGGACGTCCTCGCGCGGTACGAGTCCTACGGCTGGCACACCCAGCGCGTCGACTGGACCGAGGGTGGCACCGGCTACGTCGAGAACGTCGAGGAGCTCGCCACCGCTCTCGCAGCCGCGAAGTCCGAGACCGACAAGCCGTCGATCATCGCGCTGCGCACCATCATCGGCTGGCCGTCCCCGAGCAAGCAGAACACCGGGAAGATCCACGGCTCCGCCCTCGGCGCCGACGAGGTCAAGGGCCTCAAGATCAACCTGGGCCTCGACCCCGAGGAGTCCTTCGCGGTGGCCGACGACGTGCTCGCGCACGCTCGTGAGGTCAGCACACGCGGCTCCGACCTCCGCGAGAAGTGGACCGTCGGCTTCGACGCCTGGAAGACGTCCAACCCCGAGGGCGCCGCGCTCCTCGAGCGCCTGAGCACCCGGACCCTCCCGGGCGGCTGGGACGACGTCCTGCCGACCTTCGAAGGTGACAAGGCCGTCTCCACCCGCGCCGCCTCCGGCAAGGTCCTCGGCGCGCTCGCACCGGTACTGCCCGAGCTCTGGGGCGGGTCGGCCGACCTCGCCGAGTCGAACAACACCACCATGGAGGGCGAGCCGTCCTTCATCCCGGCGGAGCACTCCACCACCGCCTGGACCGGTAACCCCTACGGGCGCACGCTGCACTTCGGCATCCGTGAGCACGCCATGGGTGCGATCCTCAACGGGATCGTCCTGCACGGCGGCACGCGCGCCTACGGCGGCACGTTCCTCGTCTTCTCCGACTACATGCGCCCGGCCGTGCGTCTCGCCGCGCTCATGCGGATCCCGACGACGTTCGTCTGGTCGCACGACTCCATCGGTCTCGGCGAGGACGGTCCGACCCACCAGCCGATCGAGCACCTCGCGTCGCTGCGTGCCATCCCGGGCCTCGACGTCGTGCGCCCCGCGGACGCCAACGAGGTCTCCTGGGCCTGGAAGACGATCCTCGAGCACACCGACCGCCCGGCCGGTCTCGTCCTCACGCGCCAGAACGTCCCGACGTTCGCCCGCGGCGCGGGTGCGGCCACCGGTGACGAGCTCGCCTCTGCGGCCGGTGTCGCCAAGGGTGCGTACGTGCTCGCCGAGGCACAGGGGGGCACGCCCGACGTGATCCTCCTGGGCACCGGCTCCGAGGTCCAGCTCGCCGTCGACGCCCGCACGGCGCTGGCTGCAGAGGGCATCAACGCCCGCGTCGTGTCCGTCCCGTGCCTCGAGTGGTTCAACGAGCAGGACGACGCCTACCGAGAGTCGGTCCTGCCGGCCTCGGTCAAGGCGCGCGTGTCGGTCGAGGCAGGCATCGCCCAGGGCTGGCGCGAGCTCGTCGGCGACGCCGGCCGCACCGTGAGCATCGAGCACTACGGCGCGTCCGCGGACTTCAAGACGCTCTTCCGCGAGTTCGGGCTCACGCCCGAGGCGGTCGCGGCGGCAGCGAAGGAGTCCATCGCGGCTGTCTCGACGGCCACGCCCGGTGCAGCGCCGATCCCGTCCGAGGGCGGCGCCGGCGACCAGCAGTGACCCGTGGTGGTCCGGTTGCGGCCGGGCCACCACTGCTCTAGACCGGAACGTGTGCTCCGGTCCGGAGCACACCCACCACGCTCTCCAGGAGAGGTCATCGTGACACCAGAGAACACAGCCACCACCCAGTCGGAACCCACTGCACAGCTGTCCGCGGCGGGGGTGGCCATCTGGCTCGATGACCTCTCCCGGGAGCGGATCACGTCCGGCAACCTCGCCGAGCTCGTCGCCACCCGCGGCGTGGTCGGCGTCACCACGAACCCCACGATCTTCGCGGGAGCCCTCGCGAAGGGCTCGAGCTACGACGCCCAGCTCGGCGAGGGTGACGGCCCCACGTCCGAGGCCGAGCTCGACGAGCTCGTCTGGGCCATCACCACCACCGACGTGCGCAACGCGTGCGACATCCTCCGCCCCGTCTACGACGCGACCGGCGGCGTCGACGGCCGCGTGTCCATCGAGGTTGACCCCCGGCTCGCCCGCGACACGCACGCGACGATCGCCCTGGCCAAGACGCTCTGGACGCTCGTCGACCGCCCGAACCTCTACATCAAGATCCCGGCCACCCTCGAGGGTCTCCCGGCGATCACCGCCACCGTCGCCGAGGGCATCAGCGTCAACGTGACGCTCATCTTCTCGCTCGAGCGCTACCGCTCGGTCATCGACGCCTACCTCGTCGGGATCGAGGCCGCGCACGCCGCCGGCCACGACCTGGCGCCCATCGGCTCCGTCGCGTCCTTCTTCGTCAGCCGCGTCGACGCCGCCGTGGACAAGGCGCTCGACACGCTCGGCACCCCCGAGGCCGCCGAGCTGCGGGGCAAGGTCGCGATCGCCAACGCCCGGCGCGCCTACGCCATGCACCGCGAAGTTCTCGCGAGCGACCGGTGGAACCGGCTCGCCGGGCTCGGCGCACAGCCGCAGCGGCCCCTCTGGGCCTCGACCGGCGTCAAGGACCCGGCGTACCCGGACACCCTCTACGTCACCGAGCTCGTCGCGCAGGGCGTCGTCAACACGATGCCCGAACCCACGCTCGAGGCCGTCGCCGACCACGGCGTCATCACCGGCGACACCATCACTCCCGCTCTCGACGACGCGCGCAACGTCCTCGAGCGGCTCTCAGCCCTCGGGATCTCGCTCGGCGACGTCACCGAGGCGCTCGAGACCGAAGGCCTCGAGAAGTTCGTCACCAGCTGGGAAGAGCTGCTCGCGACCGTGACCACCGGCCTCGACCGTGTGCACGGCACCGGAACGACCGACCAGTCCTGAGACAGGTGGTCGCTGCACGCCGGGTCTGCTGTAGAACGTCACTCAGACGTCCGGCACCCGGGTGCAGCGAGCCACGCTGAGACCCACGACAGCTCCCCGCAAGCGCCGCACAGCCTCCCCGCGCAACCGAGATTGGTGACCCACGTGAGACCCGCAAAGATCAGCGCAGAGTCGAACCCCCTCCGTGACCCGCGTGACCTCCGTCTCCCCCGCATCGCCGGCCCGTGCGGCCTCGTGATCTTCGGCGTCACGGGAGACCTCGCGCGCAAGAAGCTCATGCCCGCCGTCTACGACCTCGCCAACCGTGGGCTCCTGCCCCCAGGCTTCGCGCTCACGGGCTTCGCCCGTCGCGACTGGGAGGACCAGGACTTCGCGAAGGTCGTCCACGACGCCGTCAAGCAGTACGCACGCACGCCCTTCCGCGAGTCCGTCTGGAACCAGCTCGCCGAGGGCATCCGCTTCGTCCAGGGCAGCTTCGACGACGACGAGGCGTTCGAGCGCCTCAGCGAGACGGTCGCCGAGCTCGACGAGATCCGCGGCACCAAGGGCAACCACGCCTTCTACCTCTCCGTGCCGCCGAGCGCCTTCCCCGTCGTCTGCCGCCAGCTCGCCCGCTCCGGCCTGTCGGAGTCGACGGACGACGCCTGGCGCCGCGTCGTCATCGAGAAGCCCTTCGGCCACGACCTCGAGAGCGCACGCGAGCTCAACGACGTCGTCTCCGAGGTCTTCTCCCCCGAGGACGTCTTCCGCATCGACCACTACCTCGGCAAGGAGACGGTGCAGAACCTCCTGGCGCTGCGCTTCGCCAACCAGATGTACGAGCCCATCTGGAACGCCAACTACGTCGACCACGTGCAGATCACCATGGCCGAGGACATCGGTATCGGCGGTCGCGCCGGCTACTACGACGGCATCGGCGCGGCGCGCGACGTCATCCAGAACCACCTCCTCCAGCTCCTCGCCCTGACCGCCATGGAAGAGCCCGTCTCCTTCAGTGCGAACGACCTCATCGCCGAGAAGATCAAGGTCCTCTCGGCCATGCGCCTGCCGAAGGACCTCGGCAAGCACACCGCCCGCGGCCAGTACGAGGCCGGATGGCAGGGCGGCGAGGAGGTCGTCGGCTACCTCGAGGAAGACGGTACGGACCCCGCGTCCGCGACGGAGACCTACGCCGCGATCCGCGTGGACATCGACACCCGCCGATGGGCTGGCGTCCCGTTCTACCTGCGTGCCGGCAAGCGCCTCGGCCGCCGCGTCACCGAGATCGCCGTCGTCTTCAAGAAGGCGCCGCACCTGCCCTTCGAGTCGACCGCCACGTCCGAGCTCGGCAAGAACGCCATCGTCATCCGCGTCCAGCCGGACGAGGGCGTCACGCTGCGCCTCGGCGCCAAGGTGCCAGGGACCGCCATGGAGGTCCGCGACGTCACGATGGACTTCGGCTACGGCCACGCGTTCACCGAGTCGTCCCCCGAGGCCTACGAGCGACTCATCCTCGACGTCCTCCTCGGCGACCCGCCTCTCTTCCCCCGCCACGAGGAGGTCGAGCTCTCCTGGAAGATCCTCGACCCCATCACGGAGTTCTGGGCCAGCAAGGGCACCCCTGACCCGTACCGCTCGGGCACCTGGGGCCCCGAGTCCGCGAACTCGATGCTCGCCCGTGACGGCCGAGCCTGGCGACGTCCCTGAGCGCTCGACCGGCACCTGACTCATCCCTGACGGAGGACCGCACGTGATCATCGACATGCCAGGCACGACCGCCGGAGCCGTCGCCAAACGCCTCATCAAGATCCGCGAGGAGGGTGGCGCGATCGCCCTCGGTCGCGTCCTCACGCTCATCATCGTGGCGGAGGAGGACAACATCACCGAGGCGGTCGACGCCGCCAACGACGCGAGCCGCGAGCACCCGTGCCGCATCCTCGTCGTCGCCAACGCGAACGACCGCACGACCGACGCCCTCGACGCCGAGATCCGCGTCGGTGGCGACGCGGGTGCGAGCGAGGTCATCATCCTGCGTCCCTCGGGCGGCCTCGTCGGCCACCCGGACACGCTCGTCATGCCGCTGCTCCTCCCCGACGCACCGATCGTCGCGTGGTGGCCGCAGAACATGCCCGAGAGCCCGTCGACGGACCTCATCGGCGCGATGGCCAAGATCCGGATCACCGACTCGATGAACTGCACGTCACCGATCGACAACCTCCAGGTGCTGCGCACGAACCACGAGCCGGGCGACATCGACCTCGCGTGGACGCGCGTCACCGTGTGGCGCGGCCTCCTCGCCGCCGCCCTCGACCAGGCCCCCTTCGAGCCGGTCGTCTCCGCGGTCGTCGAGGGAGACGAGTCCCACCCGTCGGTGGACCTTCTCGCCGCCTGGCTGGCCCGCGGCCTCAAGTGCCCGGTCACCGTGCGCCGCAAGGGCCATGCGTACGCGATCACCCGCGTCGTCCTCACTCGCAAGTCGGGCGACATCGTCCTCGACCGGCCCGACGGACGCATCGCCACCCTCAGCCAACCCGGACAGCCGGACCACCGGATCGCCCTGCCGGTCCGCCAGCTGCGCGAGTGCCTGTCCGAAGAGCTCCGCCGGCTCGACCCCGACGAGGTCTACGGCGAGGTCCTCACCAAGGGGCTCACCCGCGTCGAGGCCGACGCATGACCGCCCCGCGGCTCGTCGTCGTCCACCCGACCCAGGGCGTCCTCGCCGAGGCCGTCGCCGCGCGACTGCTCACGCGGATCCTCGACATCCAGTCCGTGCGGTCCCCCGTCCACGTCGTCGTCACCGGCGGCACCATCGGTATCCGCACGCTCGCCGCCGTCGCAACCAACCCCGTGCGCGCGGCCGTCGACTGGACCCAGGTCCACGTGTGGTGGGGCGACGAGCGCTTCCTGCCCGACGGCGACCCCGACCGGAACGAGACCCAGGCACGCGACGCGCTCCTCGACTCCCTCGAGTCCTTGCCGCCCGCGAACATCCACGCGATGGCTCCCGCGGACGGCACGCGCACAGCGGAAGAGTCGGCGGAGCTCTACGCCGCCGAGCTCGCACGCTTCGCACCCGAGGGTGCCGCGTCGCCGACCTTCGACGTCACGCTCGTGGGCATGGGCCCCGACGCGCACGTCGCGTCGCTCTTCCCCGGCCACCCGGCCCTGGACGTCACCGGACGCGCGACGACCGCGGTCCACGACTCCCCCAAGCCGCCGTCCGACCGCGTGTCGCTGACCTTCGAGGCGCTGCAGGGCTCGGCCGAGGTGTGGGTCGTGGCGTCGGGAGAGGACAAGGCGCCCGCGGTCGCAGCGGCGCTCGGTGGCGCTCCACTCTCCGAGGCGCCCATCGGTGGCGCCACCGGGCGCCTGCTCACGGCGTGGCTGGTCGACGTCGACGCAGCCTCCGGGATCGCCTGACAGGCTGAGAGGCACCGCTCTCACCCTGCTGGGTTGGAGCGTGGTGGGTGGAGCCTGGTGTGGGTGGAGAGAGCGCTCTCAGCGCAGCGGACGACCGCCGCGCCGCGCACGGAGCGAGGCGAGAGCCTCGTCGAGGAGCGCCTCGCCGTCGGCCTCGCTGCGACGCTCCTTCACGTACGCGAGGTGCGTCTTGTACGGTGCGTTGCGCACCGCCGCGGGAGGATTCTCGGGGTCCTGCCCCGCCGGGAGACCGCAACGCGTGCACTCCCAGAGCTCGGGGGCCTCGACGCGCGCCTCGATCGAGAAGCTGGGGCGCGTCTCGTGCTGGTTGGCGCAGAAGTACGCGACGAAGAACCGAGGAGCGGTGTCACCTCGCTCGGCCTCGCCCATGGGTCCGGCACCGACACGCGATCCACGGATCGCACTACCACCAGCCACTGCAGCTCCTCCGAGAGAAGTTCGAGATCACCCGAGTGCTACAGGGCGACCTTCTGGATGAGGCCGAGGAGGACGACCGACGTGAACCACACGAGCGCGAACCCGACTGTGATGCGGTTGAGGTTGCGCTCAGCGACGCCCGAGCTCCCGACGCTGCTGGAGACCCCGCCTCCGAACATGTCGGAGAGGCCTCCGCCCTTGCCCTTGTGCATGAGGATCAAGAGGATCATGAAGGCGCTCGTCAGGACAAGGATGACCTCGAGGGCCACACGGAGAATCTCCACAGTCGCGTTCATTCCTCTGACTCGAGAGGGACACCGCGCTTGCTGCGGATCCCGGGATGTGCGGCGCCGACGGCACCGAGGTCAAGAATAGGCCAGATCACAGCTGCCGAGCCACCAGGCCCGCCGGTCGCTCTCGCGACGGACGGGCCTGCTGACTCGAACCTGACCCGGGAGAGCTCAGGCCGAGGCGTGCGCCTGGTACCGAGCGATCTTCGCGAACTCCTCGGCGTCGAGGCTCGCTCCGCCGACGAGAGCGCCGTCGACGTCCGTCTCCTTCATGAGCTCGGCGATCGAGCCAGACTTCACCGAGCCGCCGTAGAGCACGCGGACCGCGTCGGCAACCTCGGTCGAGTAGCGCTCGGCCAGGCGGGCACGGATCGCGCCGGCGACCTCCTGGGCGTCCTGCGGCGTCGCGACCTCACCCGTACCGATGGCCCAGACGGGCTCGTACGCGATGACGACCTTCGCAGCGTCCTCGGCCGAGAGGCCCTCGAGCGCGCCGTCGACCTGTGCGAGGGTGTGGGACACCTGGTTGCCCGCCTTGCGGACCTCGAGTGCCTCACCGACGCAGATGATCGGGACGAGCCCGTGCGCGAGAGCAGCCTTGGACTTCGCGTTGACGAGAGCGTCGTCCTCCGCGTGGTACTGGCGGCGCTCGGAGTGACCGATCGCCACATACTTCACGCCGAGCTTCGCGAGGAACACGGGCGAGATCTCGCCCGTGTACGCGCCCGAGACGTGCTGCGAGACGTCCTGCGCGCCGTAGCTCAGCTCGAGCTTGTCGGCGTCGACGAGGGTCTGGACGCTGCGCAGGTCGGTGAACGGTGCGAGCACGGTGACCTCGACGGCCGAGAAGTCGTGCTTGCCGTCCTTGAGTGCCCAGGCGAGCTTCTGCACCAGGTGGATGGCTTCCTGGTGGTCCTGGTTCATCTTCCAGTTGCCGGCGATGAGCGGTGTGCGGGTGGTGGCCACGGTTGATCTACCTTCTTCAGAGAGGACGGGGTCGGTCACGCGTCGAGGACGGCGATGCCGGGGAGGGACTTGCCCTCGAGGTACTCGAGGCTCGCGCCGCCACCGGTCGAGATGTGGCTGAAGCCCGCCTCGTCGAAGCCGAGGATGCGCACGGCCGCGGCCGAGTCGCCGCCACCGACGATGGTGAAGGCTCCGTTGGACGCGGTCGCGTCGACGAGGGCCTGCGCGACGGCACGGGTGCCTGCGGAGAACGCCTCGAACTCGAACACTCCGGCAGGGCCGTTCCAGACCGCGGTCTTGGCGTCGACGATCTTCGAGGCGAAGAGTGCCTGCGAGGCGGGACCGATGTCGAGCCCGATCTTGCCGTCGGGGATCGCGTCGGCCGGGACGACCGTCGCGGGCGAGTCCGCCTTGAACTCGTCGGCGACGACGATGTCCGTCGGGAGGACGATCTCGACGCCGGCCGCCTCGGCCTGCGCGAGGTAGCCCTTGACCACGTCGATCTGGTCGGCCTCGAGGAGCGAGTTGCCGACCGAGTAGCCCTTGGCAGCGAGGAACGTGAAGACCATGCCGCCACCGATGAGGAGGCGGTCGGCCTTCGTGATGAGGTTGGCGATGACGCCGAGCTTGTCGGAGACCTTCGACCCACCGAGCACGACGACGTACGGGCGGGCGGGGTCCTCCGTCGCCTTCTTGAGGGACTCGACCTCCTTGAGCACGAGCGCGCCGACGGCCGAGGGGAGCTTGAGGGCCACGTCGTAGACGGAGGCCTGCTTGCGGTGCACGACGCCGAAGCCGTCCGACACGAACGCGTCGGCGAGCGAGGCGAGGTCGTCGGCGAGCGAGGCACGCTCGGCGTCGTCCTTCGAGGTCTCACGCGGGTCGAAGCGGATGTTCTCGAGGAGGGCGACCTCGCCGTCGCCGAGCGCGGCGACCGTGGCCTTCGCGGACTCTCCGACGGTGTCCTGCGCGAGGGTGACCGGGGCGCCGAGGAGCTCACCGAGGCGTGCCGCGACCGGAGCGAGGGAGTACTTGGCCTCAGGAGCACCCTTGGGGCGACCGAGGTGGGCGGCCACGACGACGCGCGCGCCGGCAGCGACGAGCGACGTCAGCGTCGGCAGGGCCGCGCGGATGCGGCCGTCGTCGGTGATGGTCGTGCCGTCGAGCGGCACGTTGAAGTCTGAACGGACGAGTACGCGCTTTCCGCGCAGGTCGCCGAGGTCCTCGATCGTCTTCATGGGTTCTCCAAGCTCAGGGGGCGGACATGCAGACGTCCGCGTGAGTGACGTGTGCCGGACGGCTCATCACTCACGCGGACGTCATCTACTTCGGGGTGACCCGGGTACTTCGCAGCGCGAAGGTCAGAGCTTCTCGCCGACGAGGACCGTGAGGTCCACGAGACGGTTGGAGTAGCCCCACTCGTTGTCGTACCAGGAGACGACCTTGACCTGGTCGCCGATCACCTTGGTGAGGCCGGCGTCGAAGATGCTCGACGCAGGGTCCGTCACGATGTCGGACGACACCAGCGGGTCCTCGGTGTAGACGAGGATGCCCTTGAGGGGGCCCTCGGCTGCAGCCTTGATCGCGGCGTTGACGGACTCGACCGTGACCGGCTTGGCAGCCGTGAAGGTGAGGTCCGTGGCCGAGCCTGTGGGCACGGGCACGCGGAGCGCGTAGCCGTCGAGCTTGCCCTTGAGCTGCGGGAGGACGAGCGCCACGGCCTTGGCCGCACCGGTCGAGGTCGGGACGATGTTGACCGCGGCGGCGCGGGCACGACGGAGGTCCTTGTGGGGACCGTCCTGGAGGTTCTGGTCGCCCGTGTACGCGTGGATCGTCGTCATGAGGCCACGCTCGATGCCGAACGCCTCGTCGAGGACCTTGGCCATCGGCGCGAGGCAGTTCGTGGTGCACGACGCGTTGGAGATGATGTGCATCGTCGCGGGGTCGTAGTCGCCCTCGTTGACACCGATGACGAACGTGCCGTCCTCGTTGCTCGCGGGAGCGGAGATGATGACCTTCTTGGCACCGGCGTCGATGTGCGCCTTCGCCTTGGTCGCGTCCGTGAAGAAGCCGGTCGACTCGATGACGATGTCGGCACCCAGGGCACCCCAGGGGAGGTCCGCCGGGTTGCGCTCTGCGAGAGCCTTGATCTTCTTGCCGTTGACGGTGATCGACTCTTCGTCGAAGCTCACGTCAGCTGCGAGACGACCCAGAACGGAGTCGTACTTCAGCAGGTGCGCGAGGGTCTTGTTGTCCGTGAGGTCGTTGACACCGACGATCTCGATGTCTGCACCGGACGCAAGAATTGCGCGGAAGAAGTTACGTCCAATACGACCGAAGCCGTTGATTCCGACGCGGATGGTCACTATGCCCTCCTCAGGGCGCGCCGGACAGTACCGACGCACACGGTTGTTGACGAACGTTCACGTACGTCGACGTACGTTGGTGTGATGGTGCCCGATCGAACCTGCCGGTCGCTGCAAGAATTCTGCGACGGACCGTCGGTCGATCTGACGTCTTGAGCCTATACCCCGACGGGAGTTCGTGCGGGGACCATCGTCCCCGTGAGACAAGTTCTCGTCTCCACGTGGTCACGAGTACGTGTGCTGTTCACCCAGAACACCCCACCGTCGTGGCACAGTCACCCCTCAGGATGCTAGAGATCGAGCAGATCCGGGCTGAGTCCGGCCTCGGTGTCCGGGATCCCGAGCTCCTCCGCGCGCTTGTCGGCGGTCGCGAGCAGACGGCGGATGCGTCCGGCCACGGCGTCCTTCGTCAACGGCGGGTCGGCCAGCTGCCCGAGCTCCTCGAGCGAGGACTGCTTGTGCGCGAGCCGCAGCTCGCCGGCCTGGCGCAGGTGGTCCGGGAGATCGGGCCCGAGGATCTCGAACGCCCGCTCCACGCGTGCACCCGCCGCCACCGCGGCCCGGGCCGAGCGGCGCAGGTTCGCGTCGTCGAAGTTCGCGAGGCGGTTGGCGGTGCCCCGGACCTCACGACGCAGCCTGCGCTCTTCCCAGACGACGACGGCGTCGTGGGCGCCCAGGCGCGTGAGGAGAGCGCCGATCGCCTCGCCGTCACGGATGACGACGCGGTCGATGCCGCGGACCTCACGGGTCTTCGCCGCGATGCCGAGCCGGCGCGCAGCACCGACGAGCGCGAGCGCCGCCTCGGGCCCGGGGCACGTGACCTCCAGCGCGGACGAGCGACCCGGCTCCGTGAGCGAGCCGTGCGCGAGGAAGGCCCCGCGCCACGCGGCCTCGGCCTCGCCCGTGCCCGCGGAGACCACCTGCGGAGGGAGCCCACGGACCGGACGGCCCCGGTTGTCGAGCAGACCCGTCTGGCGTGCGAGCGACTCGCCGTCCTTGACCACGCGAATGACGTACCGGCTCCCCCGCCGGATGCCGCTCGCGGAGACGACGATGATCTCGGACGTGTGCCCGTAGACCTCAGCGATCGCCTGCCGCAGCCTCCGCGCCGCGATCGCCGTGTCCAGCTCTGCCTCGATGACGATCCGACCCGAGATGATGTGCAGACCTCCCGCGAACCGGAGCATCGCGGACACCTCGGCCTTGCGATAGGACGTCTTGTCGATCTTCAAGCGAGCAAGCTCGTCTTTCACCTGTGCCGTCAGCGCCATGGGGCAATCCTGCCATCCCTGACGGGTGGCTCTCACCCATCAGCGGGAAATCGTGCCGACGTCCCCGAGGAACTTGTCGAACACGTCCCGGTACGCCGCGGCCAGACGCAGGGCGTCGTGCCGCGGCGTCCCGTCCCCTCGGCCGACCTGGCGCATGAGCAGCGTGGCCCCCATGTGCTCGGCCTCCTTGATGAGGAGATCCGGGTCCTCGACCGCGGACGGGTCCGCGACGACGGCGTCGATCCTCAGGTCCGGTGCATGCCGGTAGAGCGCCCGGAGGTGCTCGATCGTCGTCATCCCGAGAGTCTCGTCGGTGTCGCGCGAGAGATTGAGCGTCAGGCAGCGCCGACCACGCGTCTCGTGGAGCGCCCTCGCGAGGTCGGGGACGAGGAGGTGCGGCATCACCGAGGAGAACCACGAGCCGGGACCGAGCACGATCCAGTCGGCCGCCATGATCGCGTCGACCGCCTCGGGGCACGCCGGCGGGTCGGACGGGGTCAGGCGGATGTTCTCGACCCGCCCGGCCGTCGACGCGACCTGAGACTGGCCGACCACCGTGACGACATCTCCCCCGATCGCCACCTCCGCCTCGAGCGAGAGCGGCACCGACGCCATCGGCAGGACCCGCCCCCGGGCGCCGAGCAGCTTGCCCACCCAGTCGAGCCCGCCGACGGGGTCGTCGAGAAGCTCCCACAGGGCGACGATGAGGAGGTTCCCCACCGCGTGCTGGTTGAGGTCGCCTGTCGACGTGAAGCGGTGCTGCAGGAGGTCACGCCACGTCCGACCCCACTCGGAGTCGTCGCAGAGGGCCGCGAGCGCCATCCGCAGATCACCGGGCGGCAGGACGCCCAGCTCCTCGCGCAGCCGGCCTGACGACCCCCCGTCGTCGGCGACGGTGACGATCGCGGTGAGGCGGTCGGTCATGAGCCGCAGCGCCGAGAGACTCGCCGAGAGACCGTGCCCTCCACCGAGCGCGACGACCGTCGGGCTTCCGATCGGATACACCGACATCCCCCTACTCTTTGCCGAGGTCGCGTGCCGTGACGGCGACCCTGTGCCCGATCTCGCGAAGCTTGCGGGCGATCTCCTCGCTCACCGCGACGGAGCGGTGCTTCCCACCGGTGCACCCGATGGCGATCGTCACGTAGCGCTTCTCCTCGTTGAGGTACCCGGCCAGGACCGGCTCGAGGGCGTGGACGTAGCGATCGATGAACTCCTGCGCACCGGGGCGGGCGAGGACGAAGTCACGCACGGGCTCGTCCCGACCGGTGAGGTGCCGGAGCTCGGTGATCCAGTAGGGGTTGGACAGGAACCGCATGTCGACGACGTGGTCGGCGTCGAGCGGGATGCCGTACTTGAACCCGAAGGAGACGACGTTGATCCGGAGCGTCTCGTGGTTGCCCTCGGCCACACCCTCGCGGACCTCGCGGGCGAGGTCGTGGACGTTGAGCTCGGACGTGTCGACGAAGATGTCGGACCGCTCGCGGATCGCTCGCAGGAGCTGGCGCTCGACACCGATGCCGTCGAGGATGCGGCCGTCACCCTGGAGGGGGTGGGGACGCCGGACCTGCTCGAAGCGCCGGACGAGAGCCTCGTCGGAGGCGTCGAGGAAGAGGATGCGGTACTCGATGCCGCGCTTGCGGAACCGGGCGAGCACGTCGTTGAGGTCGTTGAAGAACTCTCGTCCACGGACGTCGACGACCGCGCCGACCCGGGTGATCGCGGAGCCGGCACGCGTCATCATGTCGACGAGCGGGACGAGCATCTTGGGCGGCAGGTTGTCGACGACATACCAGTCGAGGTCCTCGAGGACCATGGCCGCCCGTGACCTGCCGGCGCCGGACATGCCGGTGATGATGAGGACCTCGCTCGAGCCGGGCTCCGGTGCGGGTGTCGCCGCTTCGACCTCGGGGATCCCCTGGGGGACTGTCATGGGTGCTGGTTCCTGGCTCATGCGACCAGCATGCCAGGTGGCTCAGCGGTCGGCGGGTTCCGCCACGGGCGCCGCGGTGACAACCTCGCCGGCAGGCGGCCGGAGAGCCGCGACGACGGCCTCGGCGGTCCGCTGCCCCATGCCCGGCACGGTGGCGATCTCTTCCGCGGTCGCCGCCCGCAACCGCTTGAGCGACCCGAAGTGCCGCAGCAGCGCGGTGGTGCGCGCAGGACCGAGCCCGGGGACGTCGTCGAGGACCGAGACGGTCATGCCCTTGCTGCGCTTCTTGCGGTGCGCGCTGATCGCGAACCGGTGTGCCTCGTCACGCACCCGCTGGAGCAGGTAGAGACCTTCGGACGAACGGTTGAGGATGACGGGGTACGGGTCGTTCGGCACCCAGACCTCCTCGAGCCTCTTCGCCAGCCCGCACAGCGCGACGTCGTCGATCCCGAGGTCGGCCAGAGCACGTGCGGCCGCGGCGACCTGCGGTGGCCCTCCGTCGACGACCACGAGGTTGGGCGGGTACGCGAACCGTTTCCCACGCGTGTCCTTCTCGCTCTCGTCGATGTCCGGACCGACCTCTCCGCCGACCGACTCCAGCTCGAGGTCGCTCGTGGCGGAGCGGTCGCTGAGGTAGCGCTTGAAGCGACGCGTGATGACCTCGTACATGGCGGCCGTGTCGTCGCGTGCGCCGTCGCCGTCCGGGCCCCGGACGAGGAAGGTGCGGTACTCGCTCTTGCGCGCGAGCCCGTCCTCGAAGACGACCATCGACGCGGCCTGGTACGTCCCCTGCGTCGTGGAGATGTCGTAGCACTCGATGCGCAGAGGCGCCGTCTCGAGCGCGAGGGCCTCTTGGAGCTCACGCAGCGCCTGGCTGCGCGTCGTGAGGTCGCCCGCCCGGCGCGTGCGGTGCAGCGCGAGCGCGTGCTCCGCGTTCTTGCGCACGGTCTCCGCCAGCTCACGCTTGTCTCCGCGCTGCGGGATCCGGACGTCCACCTTCGCGCCGCGCAGCCCCGTGAGCCATGTCGCGACCTGCTCGGGCTGCGCCGGGAGGACGGGGACGAGCACCTCGCGCGGGACGAGCCCGCTGTCCCGGGCAGCCCCGGGATCACCGCCGGCCGTCTCGTCCGCGGTGCCGTAGACCTGCTGGAGGAGGTGCTCGACGAGGTCGGCGTCCGTGACGTCCTCGACCTTCTCGACGATCCAGCCGCGCTGGCCCCTGATCCTGCCGCCACGGACGTGGAACACCTGCACGGCTGCCTCGAGCTCGTCACCGACCATCGCGAAGATGTCGGCATCGGTGCCGTCCTGAAGGACCACCGCGTTCTTCTCCATCGCGCGCTCGAGGGCGTGGATGTCGTCGCGGAGCCGGGCCGCGAGCTCGTACTCCATGTTCTGGGCGGCCATCGACATGCGGTCGTTGAGCCGGCGCATGAACTTGCCGGTATCCCCCGCCATGAAGGCGCAGAAATCCTCCGCGAGGGCGCGGTGGGCGTCCTTGGTGATCCGCTCGACGCACGGCGCCGAGCACTTGTCGATGTACCCGAGCAGGCACGGCCGACCGGACTGCTGCGCGCGCTTGTAGACGCCCGCGGAGCACGTGCGGATCGGGAAGACGCGCAGGAGCAGGTCGAGCGTCTCGCGGATCGCCCACGCGTGCGCGAACGGACCGTAGTAGCGCGTCCCTGGCCGCTTCGCACCACGCATGACCTGGGCACGCGGCACGCTCTCCCCCATCGTCACGGCGAGGAACGGGTACGACTTGTCGTCCCGGTACTTGACGTTGAACCGCGGGTCGAACTCCTTGATCCACGAGTACTCGAGCGCGAGCGCCTCGACCTCCGTGCCGACGACCGTCCACTCGACCGACGCGGCCGTCGTCACCATCGTCTGGGTCCGCTGGTGCAGACCCGCGATGTCCTGGAAGTAGCTGGAGAGCCTCGCCCGGAGGTTCTTCGCCTTGCCCACGTAGATGACCCGGCCGTGCTCGTCCCGGAACCGGTACACGCCCGGGGTCGTCGGGATCTCTCCCGGAGCGGGGCGGTAGGTAGCAGGATCGGCCATGCTCACGAGCCTAGTTCAGACACCTGACACCCTTGCTCCGGACCGGCACGAGCACCGCACGCGGCTGTGACGGGTGTCACTGTGTGCGAGTTCCGACTACGGTGACGGCATGGGAGCCTTTCACGCGTACTCAGCCGCCATCACCTGGACCGGAGCCGGCGAGACGGGTACGTCGAGCTACACGGCCTACTCGCGAGACCACACCGTCGCTGTCGACGGCAAGCCCGACATCCTCGGCAGCGCCGACCCGGCCTTCCGGGGCGACCCGTCACGGCACAACCCGGAAGAGCTGTTCGTGGCGTCCCTCGCGCAGTGCCACCTGCTGTGGTTCCTCCACATGGCGGCGCAGGCCGACGTGGTCGTGGTCGAGTACACCGACCACGCGATCGGGACCATGCGCGTGGAAGCCGCCGGCGCGGGACAGTTCACCGAGGTCGAGCTCCGACCGCGGGCCGTCCTCGCGCCAGGAACTCCGGGCGACCACGCAGAGATCGTCGCCGAGCTGCACGCACGGGCGCACGACCACTGCTTCATCGCACGCTCCGTGAACTTCCCGGTCCGCGTCAGCCCGATCGTCGTCGCGCACGCACCGGCGTCCTAGGTCGCGAGCTTCGCCCGTGACCGCGGCGTCTTCTTCTTCGCGACGGCCTTGACCGGACTCGAGGCCGGGGCCTTCGCGAGGGCCGCGACCCGCGCGGTCGGGTGCGCCTGGAGAGCCTCCGCGAGGAAGCGGCCGGTGTGGCTGGCCGGAACGCTCGCGACGTGCTCGGGCGTGCCCTCGGCGACGACGAGCCCACCTCCGGAGCCACCCTCCGGACCCATGTCGATGACCCAGTCGGCGTTCTTGATGACGTCGAGGTTGTGCTCGATGACGAGCACGGAGTTGCCCTTGTCGACGAGGGACTGGAGCACAGCGAGAAGCTTGCGGATGTCCTCGAAGTGCAGACCCGTGGTCGGCTCGTCGAGCACGTAGATCGTCCGGCCGGTCGAGCGCTTCTGGAGCTCGCTGGCCAGCTTGACGCGCTGCGCCTCGCCCCCGGACAGGGTCGGCGCGGACTGGCCGAGACGGACATACCCGAGCCCGACGTCCACGAGCGTCTTGAGGTGCCGCGAGATTCCTGGGACCGCCGCGAAGAACTCCGCGGCCTCCTCGATCGGCATGTCGAGCACGTCCGCGACCGTCTTGCCCTTGAAGTGGACCTCGAGCGTCTCGCGGTTGTACCGGGCACCGTGGCAGACCTCGCAGGGCACGTAGACGTCCGGGAGGAAGTTCATCTCGATCTTGATGGTGCCGTCGCCGGAGCACGCCTCGCAGCGCCCGCCCTTGACGTTGAAGGAGAACCGGCCCGGGAGGTACCCGCGAACCTTCGCCTCGGTGGTCTCCGCGAAGAGCTTGCGTACGTGGTCCCAGACGCCGGTGTACGTCGCGGGGTTCGAGCGGGGCGTCCGACCGATCGGTCCCTGGTCGACGTGCACGACCTTGTCGAGGTGCTCGAGGCCCACGACCCGCTTGTGCCGACCGGCGACCTGACGGGCGCCGTTGAGCTCGTTCGCCAGGACCGTGTAGAGGATGGAGTTGACGAGCGTCGACTTCCCCGAGCCCGACACTCCTGTGACGGCGGTGAGGACACCGAGCGGGAAGGACACGTCGATCCCGGTGAGGTTGTGCTCCCGCGCGCCGACGACCTTCACTGCTCGGCTCGGGTCGGTCGCGCGTCGTTCGAGCGGCATGGGGATCGACCGCCGCCCGGAGAGGTATGCGCCGGTCACCGACTCGGGAGCCGTGAGCAGTCCCGCGTAGTCACCGGAGTGCACCACCCGTCCGCCGTGCTCGCCGGCGCCGGGTCCGATGTCGACCACCCAGTCCGCGGCGCGGATCGTGTCCTCGTCGTGCTCGACGACGATGAGCGTGTTCCCGAGGTCGCGCAGACGGGTCAGCGTGTCGATGAGCCGACGGTTGTCCCGCTGGTGCAGACCGATGCTCGGCTCGTCGAGGACGTAGAGCACGCCCACGAGACCGGAACCGATCTGCGTCGCGAGGCGGATGCGCTGGGCCTCACCACCCGAGAGGGTACCGGCAGGGCGCATGAGAGACAGGTAGTCGAGACCCACGTCGAGGAGAAACCCGAGACGGTCCTGGATCTCCTTGAGCACCTGGGTCGCGATCGCTCGCTCCCGCACGCCGAGCTCGAGCTGGTCGAGGAAGTCACGGCACTCGCGCAGCGGCAGGGCACACACGTCGGCGATCGACCGTCCACCGACGCGGACGGCGAGGACCTCGGGCTTGAGGCGCGTGCCGTCGCAGACGGGGCACGGGACCTCGCGCATGTACGCCTCGTACTTCTCCTTCGACCAGTCCGACTCCGTCTCGGCGTGCCGGCGGTGCAGGAACGTGATCGCACCCTCGAAGCCGGTGGAGTACTGACGCTCGCGACCCCAGCGGTTCTTGTACTTGACCTGGACCTCGTGGTCCTGGCCGTGCAGCACGGCGTTGCGGGCGCGCTCGGGCAAAGCACGCCACGGCGTGTCCATCGAGAAGCCGAGATCCTTCGCGAGCGCACCGAGCACGCGAGCGAAGTACTCGGACGATCCCTGGTTCCACGGAGCGATAGCACCCTCGGCCAGGGTCTTGTCCTCGTCCGGGACGATGAGCTCGGGGTCGACCTCGAGGCGCACGCCGATCCCGGTGCACTCGGGGCAGGCGCCGTAGGGGGCGTTGAACGAGAACGTGCGGGGCTCGATCTCGTCGAGGCTGAGCACGTGGTCGTTCGGGCAGGCACGGTGCTCGGAGAACTTGCGCTCCCGGTCCGGGTCGTCCGCCTCCGCGTCGACCATCTCGACGACGACGAGGCCGCTGGCCAGCCCGAGGGCTGTCTCGACCGAGTCGGTGAGCCGGCGCTGCACCCCGTCGCGCGCGACGAGGCGGTCGATGACGACCTCGATCGTGTGCTTGAGCTTCTTCTCGAGCGTCGGAGGCTCGGTGAGCTGCACGACCTCGCCGTCGACCCGGGCGCGGGCGAAGCCCTTGGCCTGGAGCTCCTTGAAGAGGTCGGTGTACTCGCCCTTGCGACCGCGCACCACCGGTGCGAGCACCTGGTAGCGGGTCCCCTCGGGGAGCTCGAGCAGCCGGTCGACGATCTGCTGCGGTGTCTGGGCCGTCACGCGCTCGCCGCACTGCGGGCAGTGCTGTGTTCCGGCGCGAGCGAAGAGCAGGCGGAGGTAGTCGTACACCTCGGTGATCGTGCCGACCGTCGACCGCGGGTTGCGGTTGGTCGACTTCTGATCGATCGACACCGCGGGCGACAGACCCTCGATGAAGTCGACGTCCGGTTTGTCCATCTGGCCGAGGAACTGCCGCGCGTACGCGGACAGGGACTCGACGTAGCGCCGCTGGCCCTCGGCGAAGATGGTGTCGAAGGCCAACGAGGACTTGCCGGAACCGGAGAGACCGGTGAAGACGATCAGCTTGTCCCTCGGAAGATCGAGGTCGACGTTGCGGAGGTTGTGCTCACGGGCACCTTGGACGACGAGGCGGTCACTCACCTGACCATCGTACGGGGAACCGGCCGGATGCGCACACCTGTTCGAACGCGACTCTCCCGCCGTGCCACCCGGGCGCGCAGACAGCACAATCGTCAGATGAACATGGCCATGCCCGACGCCCCCGCGCGGACGACCACCGCTCCGCTCCCCGTCACCTCGACCACCCAGCCCACAGACGGACCGACACCGATCGCCGAGTACGCCGTGCTCGGCGACGGCCAGTCGTGCGCCCTCGTCAGCCGCCGTGGATCGGTCGACTGGCTCTGCCTCCCCCACTTCGACTCCCCTGCCTGCTTCGCGGCCCTGCTCGGCACGCCGGAGAACGGCCGATGGCTGCTCACCGTTCCCGACGCCGAGACGGTCGAGCGCCGGTACCTCGGTGACTCGTTCGTCCTCGAGACGACCTACACGAGCCCCACGGGTGTCGCACGGATCACCGACGCGATGCCGGTCGGGGACGGGCGGGCTGACCTCGTCCGCCGCGTCGAGGTGCTCTCCGGCACCGTGACGGTCGAGCACGAGTGGATCGTCCGCTTCGGGTACGGCGCGATCGTGCCCTGGGTGCACCGTGTCGACGGACCGGACGGGACGGACGGGGAGACCACCTCGATCCGCGCCACCGCCGGACCCGACTCGCTCCTCCTGCGCGGCGACCGCCTCCCGGTCGCGAGCGACCACCGCCACCGTGACATGATCACCGCGGCCGCTGGCGAGGTCATCACTCTCTCCTGCACCTGGAGCCCGTCCTGGTGCCCGGCGCCGTCACGGCTCTCGGTGTCGGAACGGATCGCGGACACCCTCGCCCTCTGGGAGGAGTGGTCTGGTCGCTGTGCCTACAGCGGCCGCTACCGCGACGCGCTCGTGCGCTCCCTCCTCGTCCTGCGCCTGCTCACCAGCTCGACGACCGGCGGGATCGTCGCAGCCGCGACGACGTCCCTCCCCGAGGACTTCGGCGGCGAGCGCAACTGGGACTACCGCTTCTGCTGGCTGCGTGACGCAGCGATGGCGCTCGAGGCGCTCGTCGAGTCGGGCTACGCGGAGGAGAGCGCCGCGTGGCGGGCCTGGCTCCTGCGGGCGGTCGCCGGCAGCCCGGAGGACCTGCAGATCATGTACAGCGTGGACGGCAGCCGCGACCTTCCCGAGCGAGAGCTCGACCACCTTCCCGGCTACGCGGGCTCCCGACCGGTGCGGGTCGGCAACGGCGCGGTCGACCAGATGCAGAACGACGTGCTCGGCGAGGTCATGTGTGCGCTCGACATGGCCCGGGAAGCCGGGCTTCCACAGGACGACGACAGCTGGGCGCTCCAGCGAGCGCTCGTCGAGGAGCTCGTCACGCACTGGGACCAGCCCGACCGCGGGATCTGGGAGGTACGGGGCCCCCAACGGGACTTCGTCCACTCGCGCGTCATGAGCTGGGCAGCGCTCGACCGGGCCGTCCGCGCGATCGAGGTGCACGGACGCACCGGCCCGGTCGACCACTGGCGCACTGTCAGGGACACCATCCGCGACGAGGTGCTCGCGAAAGGGTGGAGCTCGGAGCTCGGCTCGTTCGTGCAGTACTACGGCGCCGAGCACACCGACGCCTCCTTGCTGCAGATGGCGCAGGTCGGCTTCATCGACCCGCAGGACGAGCGCTTCGTCAGCACCGTCCGCACCATCCAGCGCACCCTCGGCGGAGAAGGTGGGTTCATCCACCGGTACTCGACGGAGGAGTCGGACGACGGACTCTCCGGTCACGAGGCCCCCTTCCTCGTCTGCACCTTCTGGATGGTCGACGCGCTCGCACGGATGGGCGAGATCGAGGAGGCGACCGCCCTCATGGACACGACGGTCGCCTCCGCCAACGACGTGGGCCTCATGGCGGAGCAGTACGACCCCCGCTTCGAGCGCATGGCCGGCAACTTCCCGCAGGCGTTCTCGCACCTGGGGCTCGTCCGCGCGGTCCACAGCATCGACCGCGCGGTCCTGGCCCGTGCTGCGGCCCAGGACGGGCGATGAGCGCGACCTACACCGGAGACGTCGTCCCCGGAGGACCGAGCGAGGTGCGCACCCTCGACCGTGTCGAGATCCGCAAGGTGTGCGTCGGGCCCATGGGCAACAACGCCTACCTCCTCACGTGCCGCGACACCGGTCACCAGCTGCTCGTCGACGCAGCCGCCGACTCCGACCGGCTCGTCGAGCTCGTCCGAGAGGGGTCTGGCTCCGCACGGCTCGACATCGTCGTGACGACCCACAGCCACGCGGACCACCACGGTGCCCTCGAGGACATGGTCGGGGTGACCGGGGCACTCACCGCCGCCGGGGTGGACGACGTCCCACAGATCCCCGTCCCGACGCGGCGACCGCTGCGCGACGGGGACACGATCGCCGTCGGCCACGTCACCCTCGACGTCGTCGCGCTCCGCGGCCATACCCCGGGCTCGGTCGCCCTCGTCCACACGGAACCGGCCGACGCACGCGCCGACGGCGCGGTCCCGGGCAGGGCGCACGTCTTCACCGGAGACTCGCTCTTCCCCGGCGGGGTCGGGAACACCCGCGGTGACCGCGACCGGTTCGTCCAGCTCGTCACCGACGTCTCCGTGCGACTCTTCGACCGCTACCGCGACGACACGTGGGTGTACCCCGGCCACGGTGCGGACACGACCCTCGGCGCCGAGCGTCCGCACCTCGAGGAGTGGCGAGAGCGAGGATGGTGACCTTCGCTTGCGGCCTAGCCCGCTAGCGCGCGCCGGGAAGGACGCTCGGCTCGATCCTCTGCTCGACCGCGCTCGTCCCGTCCGGTGCACGCGTGACGAGGTACGCCCCCTTGCCGCGCTGCTCGGTCACCGCCTCGACCATCGTCGTGCCGCGGTAGACAAGACCCACGCCGTCGTCCGTGCAGTACGCGGCCGGGAGGGACCCGTCACCGACGAGGGCGTGCATGAGCGGGCGGCGGCCCGGCTCCGAGTCGTAGTGCACGCCGTTCGCGTACGGCAGGAGGGCGAGACCGTCGTGCACCGCCCGGAGCTCCGGTCCGAACGAGTCGGTGGTCCCTCCTGCGTGCCAGCAGATGGACCCGGCGCTGACACCTGCGAGGACGACCCCCGACTCCCAGACGGTCCGCATGATGCTGTCGAGGCCGTGGACCCGCCACACGGCGAGCAGGTTGGCGACGGATCCCCCACCGACCCAGACGACGTCCTGCGCCAGCAGGTGCGCCTCGATGTCCGCGACGTTGGGCATCGAGAAGAGGTTGAGGTGTGTGGCGCTGAACCCTGCCTCCCGTGCGGCCTCGTCGATCTCGGCCCGGAACCACGACTGGTCACCGCCCGCGGTGCCGACGTGGCAGACCCTCGGCGTGCCGTCGGTGCCCGCGAGGTCGGCCGCGTGGTGGACGAGGGGCGCGAAGGAGATCCGTGAGCGCACGCCCGCGGCGTAGCCGCCCGAGGTCGCGAGGATGGTCGGTTCAGACATGCGGTCGACCGTAGTGCTTCAATGGCGCCATGACGACTTTTGCCGTGACCTACGTGTACGACGACCGCGCCGACGTCCGCGACGTGCATCGCCCGGCGCACCGCGCATTCCTCACCGGACTGCACGCTGCGGGCGTCCTGCGCGCGTCCGGTCCGGTGTCCGACGACGGCATGCAGGGCGCTCTGCTCGTCCTCGACGCCCCGTCGGCGGAGGCTGCCGGCGCAATCCTCGACTCGGACCCGTTCGCGACCGAAGGGCTCGTCGCCGCGCGGGCTGTGGCGGAGTGGACCGTCGTCATCGGCGCTGTCGGCTGACGACGCTCTGTCGGCTGCCGACCGGGAGCGACCGGAGCCAGTCCCGGGGCCCGACGACGGAGCAGCGGAACGCTGCGACGTCGGCCGCGGCGGCGAGGTGCTCCGGCAGCAGCGCGTCGTGTGCCAGGGCGTCTGACCCGGTCGGGCCGGTCGTGCGGCTCGACGCCCAGGAGCGAGCCGCGTAGTACGCGAACGCCCCGTGGAACGCGTCGCCTGCGCCGAGGGTGTCGACGACCTGCACGGTGGGCACAGGGACGTGGCCTGACTCCCCGCCGGTCCACCACTCGAACGGAGCGGCACCGTGGGTCACCACCTGCTGCACGTGGGCCAGTGCGGACCAGGGGGCCCTGACGCCGGGGCGGTCCGGCTCGGTGCCGTCGTGCCAGCGGAAGTCGTCCGACGCGATGATCGTGCGCGCTGCGGGAAGGAGCTGCGCCATGACGGGTCGCCACCGTCCGGCGTCGACGACGATCGGCGCTCCGATGCGCTGTGCTGCGTGCGCGAGCGCTTCCGCCAGTGCGGGGTGGTGGCCGTCGAGGAGCACGAGGTCCGCGTCCGCGACGAGGTCGCTCGTCTCAGCGTCCAGCTCGGGGCCCGCCGGGACGCTGCGACCCGCTCCGTCCATCGAGAGGACCGACCGGTCCCCCGTCGTCGGGTCGACCCGGATGGCCGAGACACCGAGCTCGACCGCCGACCCCGGTGTGACGTCGACGACCTCCACACCGTGACTCTCGAGGTCGTCGCGGGCGATCCGTGCGACAGCGCCGGTGCCGAGGGCCGTCACGAGGCGTGCATGGCCACCCAGCGCGGCGAAGACGACTGCGGCGTTCGCGGCAGGTCCGCCGGCCGAGACGTCCTGGCGTGAGGCGGTCGCCTTCTCGTTGCGGCGCGGGGCGCGCTCCGACCGGTGCACCACGTCGAGGGTGGTCAGTCCGCCGAAAATGCCGACCGGGACGGTTCTGGGCCCACGTGCCGGGACGTCCTCCGCAGAGCCCCTCATTGGACGCAGAACTCGTTCCCCTCGGGATCGTTCATGACGATGCAGAACTCCTCGGTCGTCTCGTCCCCGAGCTCGTCGAAGACGGTGGCTCCCAGCTCGGTGAGGGACCGTGCTCGTGTGCGGCACGTCTCGACGATCTTGTCCTTGGGGCCGAGCTTGCCCGCGTTGATGTCGAGGTGCACGCGGTTCTTCGCAGTCTTCCCCTCGGGGACCTTCTGGAAGTACAGGCGTGGCCCTCGCCCGGCCGGGTCGACGGCCGCGAACCACTCCACCTGCTCCGACAGCGGCGTGCCGTGCGCCTCCTCGTAGGCGCTCCACGTCGGGTAGTCGTCCGGTGGCGCCTGTGGGACGTAGTCGAGCGCGGCACACCAGAACCGCCCGAGCCTCTCGGGGGCGTTCGCGTCGAAGGTGACCTGCACCTGGATGCTCATCGTCCGTTCCTCGTCATGCTGTCGCCGCCTGCATCTGTCGGAGCTCCTTCTTCAGTCCGGAGATCTCGTCACGGAGCCGGGCCGCGAGCTCGAACTGGAGCTCTGCGGCAGCACCGTGCATCTGGTCGCTCAGCTCCTGGATGAGTGTGAGGAGCTCGTCTCCGGCGAGGCCCGCAAGCTTGTTCGGCCCGGACGCACCGGCCTTCGGGCCACCCGGGACGGGTGCCTTCGCCTTGCCCGCGTTGCGGTACCCGCCCTTGAGAAGCTCCTGGGTGTCGATGTCCTCGCGGGCGAGCATGTCCGTGACGTCGCTGATCTTCTTGCGCAGCGGCGTCGGGTCGATCCCGTGCTCGAGGTTGTACGCGACCTGCTTCTCGCGCCGCCGGTCGGTCTCCTCGAGGGCCAGTGCCATCGCCGCCGTGATCTTGTCGGCGTACATGTGCACCTCGCCCGAGACGTTGCGGGCCGCACGGCCGATCGTCTGGATGAGCGAGGTGGCCGAGCGCAGGAAGCCCTCCTTGTCGGCGTCGAGGATCGCGACGAGCGAGACCTCCGGGAGGTCGAGCCCCTCGCGCAGGAGGTTGATGCCGACGAGGACGTCGTACTCGCCGAGCCGCAGCTCACGCAAGAGCTCGACACGACGCAACGTGTCCACCTCGGAGTGGAGATAGCGCACCCGGACGTCCTTGTCGAGGAAGTAGTCGGTGAGGTCCTCGGCCATCTTCTTCGTCAGCGTGGTGACGAGCACGCGCTCGTCACGGTCGGCGCGCAGCCGGATCTCCTCGAGGAGATCGTCGATCTGCCCCGTGGTCGGCTTGATGATGACCTGCGGGTCGACGAGGCCGGTAGGACGGATGATCTGCTCGACGAACCCGTCGGACATCGACATCTCGTACTTGCCGGGCGTCGCAGACAGATAGACGGTCTGTCCGATGCGCTCGACGAACTCCTCCCACCGCAGCGGACGGTTGTCCATCGCGCTCGGCAGGCGGAACCCGTGGTCGACGAGGTTGCGCTTGCGCGACATGTCGCCCTCGAACATCGCGCCGATCTGCGGCACGGTGACGTGGGACTCGTCGATGACGAGGAGGAAGTCGTCCGGGAAGTAGTCGAGCAACGTGTGCGGGGCGGTACCGGGCGCTCGCCCGTCGATGTGGCGCGAATAGTTCTCGATGCCCGAGCACGACCCGATCTGCCGCATCATCTCGATGTCGTACGTGGTGCGCATGCGCAACCGCTGAGCCTCGAGCAGCTTTCCCTGGCGCTCGAACTCGGCGAGGCGCGCCTCGAGCTCGGTCTCGATGGAGCCGATCGCGCGCTCCATGCGCTCCGGACCTGCGACGTAGTGGGTCGCCGGGAAGAGGTTAATGGACTGCTCGGCACGCACGACGTCACCGGTGAGCGGGTGCAGTGTCTGGATCGCCTCGATCTCGTCGCCGAAGAACTCGATCCGGATCGCCAGCTCCTCGTACACGGGGATGATCTCGACGGTGTCCCCACGCACGCGGAACGTCCCGCGCGTGAACGCCATGTCGTTGCGGGTGTATTGCATCGCGACGAACTGCCGGAGGAGGTCGTCGCGCTCGACGACGTCGCCGACGTCGAGCCGGACCATCCGGTCCACGTACTCCTGCGGCGTGCCGAGACCGTAGATGCACGACACCGAGGCGACGACGACGACGTCCCGCCGGGTGAGGAGGTTGCTCGTCGCGGAGTGCCTCAAGCGCTCGACCTCGTCGTTGATCGACGAGTCCTTCTCGATGAAGGTGTCGGTCTGCGCGATGTACGCCTCGGGCTGGTAGTAGTCGTAGTACGACACGAAGTACTCGACGGCGTTGTTCGGCAGGAGCTCGCGGAACTCCGTGGCGAGCTGCGCCGCGAGCGTCTTGTTCGGCGCCATGACGAGGGTCGGCCGCTGGAGCTTCTCGATGAGCCAGGCCGTCGTGGCCGACTTCCCGGTACCGGTGGCACCGAGGAGGACGACGTCCTTCTCCCCGCCCTGGATCCGTCCCGTGAGCTCTGCGATCGCGGTCGGCTGGTCACCCGAGGGCGTGTAGTCCGAGATCACCTCGAACGGTGCAACGGAACGCTGGAGGTCGGTGACAGGTCGCATGGATCAACCGTACGTCGAGGGGCTGACATTGCTCGCGCGATCGGAGGCGACCGCGCGCTCAGACGACCTCTTCGGCGACCTCGTCCTGAAGACGCGCCCAGAGTGCGTCGACAGCCGCCCGGAGCTCGTCCTCGGACCTCGCACCCGACACCACCACGTCAGCCGCCGCGCGACGCACGTCGTCGCTCGCCTGGGCGGCGACCCGCTGACGTGCCTCCGGCAGGGACAGCCCCCGACCTTCGACGAGCCGCCGGATCCGGAGGTCGGCCGGAGCGTCGACGACCACGAGGATGTGGAACGCGTCCTCCTGCCCCGTCTCGACGAGGAGAGGGATGTCGTGGACGACCACGGCGCCAGGGTCGGCGGCGCCGGCTGCAGCCTCGCGCTCGACCGACAGGCGGTGGATCTCCGGGTGGACGAGCTCGTTGAGCCGAGCCCGGGCCTCGTGGTTGCCGAAGACGATGTGACCGAGAGCGGCCCGGTCCAGCTCGCCGTCCGGGTCGAGCACACCGTCGCCGAACTCCTCGACGACCCGTTCGAGCCCGATCGTGCCCGGCGCGACGGCCTCTCGTGCGAGCAGGTCGTGATCGATGACGACAGCACCGAGCTCGGCGAGGCGTCGGGCGGCGACCGACTTGCCGGCCGCGATGCCTCCTGTCAGTCCGATGCGTAACATCACCCCATCCTGCCGTCCGCCCCGGGAGGCGGCAAGGTGGACGACGACGAGAGGCGCACGGAGACCGTCAGGGACCCGTGTCCTCGGCAGGGTCGTCCGCGACGATACGCAGGAGCCGGAGCAGCTCCGACCGGTCTGCGCTGGACAGCCCTCGCAGCAGGAGGTCGGCCCGTTCACCGCGGTGCTGACCGATCTGCTCGAGGAGCGCGTGCCCTGCGTCGGTCAGCTCTACGCGCGTCGAACGGCGGTCGGCAGGATCCGGGAGGCGTCGGACGAACCCCGCGGCCTGGGCGTGATCGACCTTCGACGTCACCGAGCGTGGCACGACGTCGAGGGCGCTCGCGACGTCGCACAGGCGTTGCGGTCCGTCGGCTCGCGCCAGGACGCGCAGCAGCCGGAACTGGCCCGGTGTCGTACCCGTGGGCTCCAGCTCGAGCTGCGCGTCTCGCCGCACCCGGCGGAGCGCAGCGTGCACGAGCGCGAGGAACTCGCTGCCCGCAGTCTCCTGCTGCACGGTCGCGTCCGCGCCTGTCGTCCCGCTCGTCATGAAGCAGAGCCTAACTCACTAAGTAGGTCGCGAGCCGTCCACGGACTGCCGCGACACTCGGGACGTCCAGCGCACCTGGTCGCTCCCCCGGGTCACCCCGGTCGCCCGACGTCGATAGTGAGTTAGACTCAGCAAGTTATCGGTGGACCACCACGCCACCACGCGAACGCCCTGGAGGTCGCCTGTGTCCATGTCCCAGAGTCCCGGAGGCGGCGGACCAGGCGGGGGGCTGCGCTCGTTCCGGCAGGACGCCAGCGTCAAGGACCACGTCCTCGCGGACGGCACCGTCAAGCGCATCCTCCGCTTCGCGCGGCCCTACCGCCGCCAGCTCGGCTGGTTCCTCGTGCTCATCGGCATCGACGCGGCCATCGGCGCCGCGACCCCCCTCGTCCTCAAGGCGATCATCGACGACGGCATCGCCCGTGACCGACGCGACGTCGTCATGTGGCTCTCGCTCCTCGTCGCAGTCCTCGCCCTCGCGTCCGGCGGCCTCGCGCTCGGTCAGCGCTGGTTCTCCTCACGCATCGGCGAAGGACTCATCCTCGACCTGCGGACCGCCGTCTTCGACCACGTCCAGGCCATGCCGCTCGCCTTCTTCAGCCGCACCAAGACCGGCGCCCTCGTCCAACGTCTCAACGGCGACGTCCTCGGCGCACAACAAGCCTTCACGTCCACGCTGTCGAACGTGTTCAGCAACAGCCTCACGGTGGTCTTCGTCCTGGCGGCCATGCTCACGATGTCCTGGCAGCTCACGCTGCTCTCGCTCGTGCTCCTCCCCGCGTTCGTCTTCCCGGCCCGGTGGATCGGCCCCCGGCTGGCGAAGATCACGCGCGAGAGCTACGCGATCAACGCCGACACCGCCCAGATCATGAACGAGCGCTTCAACGTCGCCGGAGCTCACCTCGCGAAGACCTACGGCCGACCCGCCGACGAGTCCCGCATCTACGCTGCCGCCGCGACACGCGTCCGAGACATCGGCATGAAGCAAGCCATGTACTCGACCGTCTTCCGCGTCGGGCTGACGACGGTCGCCGCGGTCGCGGTCGCGGTCGTCTACGGCGCCGGCGGGCTCATGGCGATCTCGGGATCCCTGACCGTCGGCGTCGTCGTCGCCCTGGCCGCCTATCTCGGACGGCTCTACGGACCACTCACGGCGCTCTCGAACGTCCAGGTCGACGTCATGACTGCCCTCGTGAGCTTCGAGCGCGTCCTCGAGGTGCTCGACCTCCCACCCACCGTCACCGACCGGCCCGACGCCGAGGACCTCCGCGACGCGGTCGCCACGAACGGCGCGAGCGTCGAGCTCGAGCACGTGACGTTCCGCTACCCGACGGCCGCCGAGATCTCCCTCGCGTCCCTCGAGTCGGTCGCCACGCTCACCAACGATCCTGCGACGGACACGCTGCGCGACGTGAGCCTCACCCTCGCTGCGGGCGAGATGCTCGCCGTCGTCGGCCCCTCCGGCGCGGGGAAGACCACCCTCTCCCAGCTGGTGACACGCATGTACGACGCCACGGGCGGGACCGTCCGGATCGCCGGGCAGGACGTGCGGGACGTCTCGCTGGAGTCGCTGCGGGCAACGATCGGAACGGTCCCCCAGGACTCGCACATGTACCACGACACGATCGCCAACAACCTGCGCTACGCCCGACCGGACGCCACCGACGCGCAGATCGAGGACGCGTTGCGCGCCGCACACGTCTGGGACCTCGTCGCTGCTCTCCCCTCAGGGATCGACACCGTCGTCGGCGATCGCGGGTACCGGCTCTCGGGGGGCGAGCGTCAGCGCCTCGCCATCGCGCGGCTCCTCCTCAAGGCGCCCGCGGTCGTCGTGCTCGACGAGGCGACCGCGCACCTCGACTCCGAGTCCGAGGCAGCGGTCCAGCGCGCTCTCGCCGCTGCGCTCCAGGGACGGACCTCGATCGTCATCGCGCACCGCCTGTCGACGATCCGCCACGCCGACCGGATCGTCGTCCTCGACGCCGGTGAGGTCGTCGCGCTCGGAACGCACACCGAGCTGCTCGCAGCCGGTGGCCTGTACGCCGAGCTCTACCGGAAGCAGTTCGCGCAGGACGACACCGTCCCGGCCGCAGCGCTCGACGCCTGACACCCGAGCGCATGACGAAGGGCCGGTCACCTCCGCGGAGGTGACCGGCCCTTCGTGTGCGATCTGTCAGAGCCTACGGCTCCTCGTGATCAGTTGCCCGTGAGCTTCTCACGCAGCGCGGCGAGCGCCTCGTCGGAAGCCAGCGTGCCGCCACCGGACGTCGTCTCGACGGCCGGGGCCGAGGAGTAGGACGACGACGACGAGGAGGACGACGAGCTGGAGGAGCTCGAGCCGGAGTCAGAGTCTCCGGACTCCGCAGCGTCCGCGTCGGCCTTGACAGCCTCGGCGACCTGCTTGCGGTGAGCCTCCCAGCGCTCGTGCGCCTTCGCGTACTGGGACTCCCAGACCTCGCGCTGTGCCTCGAAGCCTTCGAGCCACTCCTGCGTCTCGGAGTCGAAGCCCTCGGGGTACTTGTAGTTCCCCGCCTCGTCGTACTCCGCCGTCATGCCGTACAGAGCGGGATCGAAGTCGTCGCTCTCCGGGTCGACGCCCTCGTTGGCCTGCTTGAGGGACAACGAGATCCGGCGACGCTCGAGGTCGATGTCGATGACCTTGACGAAGACGTCGTCGCCGACGTTGACGACCTGCTCGGGCAGCTCGACGTGGCGCACGGCCAGCTCCGAGATGTGCACGAGACCCTCGATGCCGTCCTCCACGCGGACGAACGCACCGAACGGGACGAGCTTGGTGACCTTACCCGGCACGACCTGACCAATGGCGTGCGTCCGGGCGAAGGTCTGCCAGGGGTCTTCCTGCGTGGCCTTGAGCGAGAGCGACACGCGCTCCCGGTCGAAGTCGACGTCGAGGACCTCGACGGTGACTTCCTGACCCACCTCGACGACCTCGCCCGGGTGATCGATGTGCTTCCAGGAGAGCTCCGAGACGTGGACGAGACCGTCGACCCCACCGAGGTCGACGAACGCACCGAAGTTGACGATCGAGGACACGACACCGGGGCGGACCTGGCCCTTCTGCAGCGTCTGCAGGAAGGTGGAGCGCACCTCGGACTGCGTCTGCTCGAGCCAGGCACGGCGGGACAGGACCACGTTGTTGCGGTTCTTGTCGAGCTCGATGATCTTCGCCTCGATCTCCTTGCCGACGTACGGCTGGAGGTCGCGGACGCGACGCATCTCGACGAGCGAGGCGGGGAGGAAGCCACGGAGACCGATGTCGAGGATGAGTCCACCCTTGACGACCTCGATGACGGTTCCGGTGACGACGCCGTCCTCTTCCTTGATCTTCTCGATCGTGCCCCAGGCGCGCTCGTACTGTGCGCGCTTCTTGGACAGGATCAGACGGCCTTCCTTGTCCTCCTTCTGGAGAACGAGCGCCTCGACGGCGTCGCCGACCTTGACGACCTCACCGGGGTCCACGTCGTGCTTGATGGACAGCTCACGGGAGGGGATGACGCCCTCGGTCTTGTAACCGATGTCGAGGAGGACCTCGTCGCGGTCGACCTTGACGATGATGCCTTCGACAATGTCACCGTCGTTGAAGTACTTGATGGTGGCGTCGATGGCGGCGAGGAAGTCCTCTGCAGAGCCGATGTCGTTGATGGCGACCTGCGGGGCGGACTTCGCGGGGGTAGAGATGGTCATTGAGTCAGGTGCTCCGATGCGGACAGGAAGTAGTGACGGATAGGGATGATGCTCGGTGGTGACGACTCGGCGCCCAGCAGTCCGGGATCGGTGGATCCGTCCTGCCTCGCGCAGTGCCCTCGCCTGCACAGCCAGCCGCCCTCGAGGAGATCCTCCTCGAGCGCACGGCCGTAGTGCACCGCCAGATACCCTACCGGCGGTTCACTATCGAGGTCAAAAGGTGTGGCGCGGGATCAGGCGAGCACCCGCGCGACCCGGAGGAGGTCCGCCGGGACGTGCTTGACCTTGCCGGCGATCTCCTCGAGCGGGACGAGGACGACCTCGTCGTCACGCAGAGCGGTCATGACGTTCGTCTCCCCGCGGGAGACGGCGTCGACGGCGGCGACGCCGAAGCGGCTGCCGAGGATCCGGTCGGTCGGCGTCGGCGTCCCGCCGCGCTGGACGTGACCGAGGATGGTCAGGCGCGTGTCGAAGCCTGTCCGGGTGGCGATCTCGTTCGCCACCCGCTCGCCGATCGCGCCGGCGATGATCTCGCCGAACTGGCCGAGCTGCGCCTCGTACTGCATCGAGCTGCCCTCGCGTGGCAGCGCACCTTCGGCGACGACGACGATGGAGAAGTTCGCGTGCGCGCGGTGGCGGTGCTTGAGGAACTTCGTGATCCGGTCCATGTCGAAGGGCTCCTCGGGTGCGAGCACGATCTCGGCTCCGCCCGCGATCCCTGCGTTCACGGCGATCCAGCCCGCGTGGCGACCCATGACCTCGACGACCATGACGCGGTTGTGGCTCTCCGCGGTCGTGTGGATCCGGTCGATGGCTTCGGTCGCGATGTTCACCGCGGTGTGGAAGCCGATCGACAGGTCGGTGCCCGCGACGTCGTTGTCGATCGTCTTCGGGATGGCGACGATCTTGATGCCCTCCGCCGCGACCTTGCTGGCCGCGTTGAGGGTGCCGTCGCCACCGATGCAGATAAGCGCCTCGATCCGCTCTGCCTCGAGGGTCGACATGACCGCGTCCATGCCGCCGTCCGCCGAGTGCGGGTGGTAGCGAGCCGTGCCGAGCATCGTCCCGCCCTGCGGCAGCACGTTCCGGATGTTCTCGCGCGACATCGGCATGACGTCGCCGTCGACGACGCCCTTCCAGCCGTTGCGGAACCCGATGATCGTGTGCCCGTACTCGCCCAGTCCTTGCTTGACCACCGCACGGATCGCGGCGTTCAGTCCGGGGCAGTCGCCGCCGCCGGTGAGCAGACCGATTCGCATTCGAGCTCCCTCAAGAAGTGTGTCGTGGGCCAGCAGACCCGGTGACTGCACTGCGAGCGACCGGGCTGGCGGTACAACCCTACCCACGTCAGGAGCGCCCACTGCGTCATAGGTCCCATCTCGGGATGGCGTCGACGTCCTCGCCGCACCACTGCAGCCGGGACGCGCCCCACGAGGACGAGATGGAGGAGACTGTCCTGGTGACAGACTCGCAGCGCGCCGGCTACCAAGCGGTCCCGGACCACCTCGGCGGGAGGGCAGGGCGGGCGTGGTGGGATGCCAACGCCGCCGACTACCTCGACGACCACGGCACCTTCCTCGGAGACAGCGACTTCTGCTGGTGCCCCGAAGGCCTGCGCGAGTCCGAGGCCCATCTCCTCGGCCCCGAGGCCGATCTCGCCGGACGGAGGATCGTCGAGATCGGCAGCGGCGCCGCCCAGTGCGCCCGATGGCTGGTCGGTCGTGGTGCCCGCGTCGTGGCCACGGACGTCTCGGCCGGCATGCTCGCCGCCAGCCGACGGATCGACCTCCGCACCGGCGCACACGTCCCGACCGCCCAGGCGGACGCTCGCGCCCTGCCGTTCGCGCCCGGCTCGTTCGACGTGGCCTTCACCTCCTACGGGGCGATCCCCTTCGTGCCCGACGCCGCAGCGGTCCATCGGGAGGCCTTCCGTGTGCTGCGGCCGGGCGGACGGTGGGTCTTCTCCGTCACGCACCCGGTGCGTTGGGCCTTCCCCGACGATCCGTCCGCACGCGGGCTCACAGCCACGCGCTCCTATTTCGACCGTCTCCCGTACGTCGAGCGCGACGATCGCGGGACGGTCACGTACGCCGAGTACCACCGGACGCTCGGCGACCACGTCCGCGAGGTGAGCGCCGCGGGCTTCGCCCTCACCGATCTCGTCGAGCCCGAGTGGCCGGACACGAACGACGAGACGTGGGGCGGGTGGAGCCGAACGCGCGGCGAGCGGCTGCCGGGCACCGCGATCTTCGTCGCCGAGAAGCCTGGCAGGCCATGAGTGATTGACAGCACCTGGCGCGTCAACATATGTTGACGAGACGATCACCATCACGACTCGTCGAGGCAAGGCTTCCCATGATCACCACGAGCATCGGTCATCCCGAGGACGGCGACCCGGTCAGCGCGCTCCTCGCCGCACGGCGGCGCCGACACGACACCGCCGCACGAGAAGAGGTCGCTGTGCTCAGAGCGCGCACGCACGGCCTCGCGTGGTCCGACATCGCCAGCCTCCTCGGCGAGAAGCGCCGCACGATCCGCTCGCGCTACGGCGGCTCACGGCTCTCCCGCTAGACCCGGAGCGCTCCGAGGACCACAGGTCACGGCTCGTCGGCGCCCGCTCGCTCCGTGGCCGTCAGTGCCCGGCGTCGTGCCAGCTCGTGCCGACGCCGACCGAGACGTCCAGCGGGACCGAGAGGTCTGCTGCACCGGCCATCTGCTCGCGGACGAGTGCCTCGAGCACGTCACGCTCTCCCGGCCCGACCTCGAGGACCAGCTCGTCGTGCACCTGGAGCAGGAGACGCGACCGCAGCCCTCGTGCGGCGATCTCGCTCTCGACCCCGAGCATCGCGACCTTGATGATGTCCGCAGCGCTGCCCTGGATCGGCGCGTTGAGCGCCATCCGCTCCGCCATGTCGCGGCGCTGGCGGTTGTCGCTCGTGAGATCGGGCAGATAGCGCCGACGGCCCATGATCGTCGCCGTGTAGCCCGTGCTGCGTGCCTCCGCGACGACTCCCGTGAGGTAGGTCCGGACGCCACCGAACCGTGAGAAGTAGTCGTCCATGAGGGTCGCGGCCTCGCTCACCTCGATGTTCAGCTGCTTCGAGAGGCCGAAGGAGGACAACCCGTAGGCCAGTCCGTAGGACATCGCCTTGATCTTCGACCGCATGGCCGGGGTGACGTCGCTCGTCGGGACACCGAACACTCTCGACCCGACGTAGCTGTGCAGGTCCTCGCCCGTCCGGAAGGCCTCGATGAGCCCCTCGTCCCCGGAGAGGTGGGCCATGATCCGCATCTCGATCTGGCTGTAGTCGGCGGTGAGCAGCGTCTCGTAGCCGTCACCGACGACGAACGCCCGGCGGATCCGCCGGCCCGCCTCCGTGCGGATCGGGATGTTCTGCAGGTTCGGCTCGGTCGAGCTGAGCCGGCCCGTCGCCGCGATCGTCTGCTGGAACGTCGTATGGATGCGACCGTCCTCGGCGACGGACTTCAGCAGGCCCTCGACCGTCTGTCGGAGCCGTGTGGCGTCGCGGTGCGCCAGCAGGTGCTCGAGGAACGGGTGCTGGGTCTTGACGAAGAGGTCGGCGAGCGCCGCGGCGTCGGTCGTGTAGCCCGTCTTGATCTTCTTCGTCTTGGGCATCGCCAGCTGGTCGAAGAGGACCTCCTGGAGCTGCTTGGGCGAGCCGAGGTTGACCTCGCGGCCGATGACCGCGAACGCTTCGGCCGCGGCCCCGGACACGACCTCGCCGAAGTGGCGCTCGAGCTCGCGGAGGTAGTCGACGTCGATCGCGACACCTCGCCGCTCCATCTGCGCGAGCACCGCGCCGAGCGGCAGCTCGAGGTCGGAGAGGAGCTCCGACGCCCCGCGGTCGCGCAGGTCGCCCGCGAGGACCTCCGCGAGCTCGACGAGCGCTGCGGCGCGCACAGCGAGGCGCTGCGCCTCCCCGTTGCCGTCCAGCGAGAGGTCGAACGCGCCCTGGTCCCCCGCGTCGGGTTCCTCGACCCGCAGCTCGCGGTGCAGGTGCCGGATCGTCAGCTCACCCAGGTCGTACGTCCGCTGGTCCGGGTGGCAGAGATAGGACGCGAGCTCGGTGTCGAACACGACCCCCTCGAGCTCGTAGTCCCGCGCCGCGAGCGCATGCCAGGCGCCCTTGGCACCGTGGAGGACCTTGGACGCTGCAGGGTCCTGCAGCCATGCCCGCAGCGCGTCGTCGTCAGGTGCCGGCAGATCGGCGAGGTCGAGGACCGCGGCATCTCCCGCGTCGTCGGCGATCGCCACCATCCAGGCGTCGCCGCCCGTCGGGGTGTGCTTGCCGGCGACCTCGAGACCGAGCGACCGGCCGGCGTGGGCGGACAACCATGCGGCCAGACCGTCGGAGGCGAGGTTCGCGACGGTGACCTCGAAGCTCGGCGCACCGGCTGCGTCGCCGTCGTCGTCCGCCGGCATCATCGCGAACAGCCGCTCGCGGAGCGCCCGGAACTCCAGCGCGTCGAACACGCGGTGCATGTCCTCGCGGTCCCACGGCTGCGCCCGCAGGTCGTCAGGGCCGAAGGGCAGCTCGACGTCGAGCAGGAGGTGGTTGAGGACGCGGTTGACCCTGACCTGGTCGAGGTGTGCGCGCAGCGACTCCCCTGCCTTGCCCTTGACCTCGTCCGCGTGGTCGAGGATCTGCTCCAGGCCACCGAACTGGTTGATCCACTTCGCCGCCGTCTTCGGGCCCACCCCGGGGATCCCGGGGATGTTGTCGCTCGTCTCACCGACGAGCGCGGCAAGATCCGGGTACTGGCCGGGCACCACCCCGTACTTCGCCACGACCGTCTCAGGCGTCATCCGCGCGAGCTCCGACACACCCTTGACCGGGTACAGGACGGTGACGTTCTCGTTGACGAACTGCAGAGAGTCACGGTCCCCGGAGCACACGAGAACCTCCATCCCGAGGCCGTCGGCCTGCGAGGAGAGGGTCGCGAGGATGTCGTCCGCCTCGAACCGGTCCTTCTCGAGGTGCGGTATCCGCATCGACTCGAGGACCTCCTTGATGAGCGGCACCTGTCCCTTGAAGGGCTCCGGGGTCGCGTCTCGCGTCCCCTTGTACTGCGGGAACTGCTCGGTACGGAACGTCGTGCTCCCGGCGTCGAACGCCACGGCGACGTGCGTCGGCTTCTCGTCGCGGATGAGGTTGGCGAGCATCGAGATGAAGCCGTGGACGGCATTCGTGTGCTGCCCGGTGGAGGTCGAGAACTTGTCCACGGGCAGGGCGAAGAACGCTCTGTAGGCCATCGAGTGGCCATCGATCAGCAGGAGTCTGGGTCGCGCAGTGTCGGTCACGTCTGCCAACCTATCCTCCATGACAGACATGGACATCACCGAGGCGCTCGCCGCCTCGTCGGCGGGCACGCTCATCGAACGGATGGGCATCACGCTCCTCACCGCCACGCCCGAGCGGGTCGTCGGGACGATGCCCGTGCACGGCAACACGCAGCCCGCCGGGCTCCTCCACGGTGGCGCGAGCGTCGTCCTCGCAGAGACTCTGGGGTCGTTCGCCGCTCAGCTCCACGCGGGCGAGGGGCGGTCCGTCGTCGGGATCGAGGTCAACGCGACCCACCACCACGGCCCGCGGGACGGGATCGTCACCGGCGTGGCCACACCCGTCCACCGGGGGCGGACGACCGCAAGCTACGAGATCGTCATCGAGACGGAGACGGGCCGGCGCGTGTGCACCGCCCGGCTAACCTGCCTGGTGCTCGTGCCCCAGTGAGGACGGTGACTCCGGAGCCCGAGGCGGCGTCTGCTCGTTGAGAGCGAGCCCTGCCTGGAAGGCCCGGAGGTCGACCGGCCCGCTGTTCGTCTCGATGCGCGCCTTGCGGCGACGAGCGATGAGGTCTTCGATGCCGCGCACCTGCCGGCGGCTCCCGCCGCTCTCGGCAGCGAGCTTGCGCTGGAGAACCGCGGTGGGAACCGTGCGGTGGCCGGCGGCGGGCGCGAAGCCGAGACGGGCGAGGAACCGCTGCACCCCGCGCGACCCGGGGAGCGGCACCGAGTAGACGTCCAGGGCACCGACCGAGTCAGCCAGGTCGCCCGCGGCCGTGAGCAGCGCGTGCCCCACCCCGCGGCGCCGGAAGTGCTCCGCGACGTAGAGCGCCTCGATGTACACCGAGCGCTCGTCGCTGAAGAGGTTCGGCTCGAGGACACGGACGAGGAGGAAGCCCACCGGCTCCTCCTCGTGGACCGCGACCCTGATGGCGCCACCTGGCACCGCCGTGAGCGCGGCGAGCTGGCGCACGAGCCGCTCCTCGTCCGCAGCGCAGAGCTGGGCGCCCGTCGCAGACTCGTGGCGTGCGGCGACAGCCAGCCTCGCGAGAAGAGGCAGGTCCGACGGAACGGCGGGTCGTACGTCAACCAACGCTCGCACAGGAGATCCCTTCATCGTTCAGCCCGGACACCCGACCCGTCACCGGACCGGCCCGCCCGCACGCTCTCGCGACGGACAGTTCAACATGACATCAAATCGTCAACAGACGTGTTGCGCAAGACCTTCCGGCAGCGTCAGCCGACCTGCTCGATCACAGCGTCCGCGACCTCACGCATCGTGAGCCTGCGGTCCATCGACGTCTTCTGGATCCACCGGAACGAGTCCGGCTCGCTCAGCCCCATCTTCGTCATGAGGAGGCCCTTCGCACGGTCGACACGCTTGCGCGTCTCGAAGCGCTCCGCCAGGTCCGCGACCTCGGCCTCGAGCGCGCTGATCTGCGAGTAGCGCGAGATGGCGATCTCGACCGCAGGCAGGAGGTCTGCCGGGCTGAACGGCTTCACGACGTACGCCATCGCGCCGGCGTCGCGGGCGCGCTCGACGAGCTCGGTCTGCGAGAAGGCCGTGAGGAGCACGACCGGCGCGGCATGCGCCTTGCCGATCCGCTCGGCGGCAGAGATCCCGTCGAGCTCGGGCATCTTGACGTCCATGACGACGACGTCCGGACGCAGCTCGAGCACGAGACGGACGGCGGTCTCGCCGTCACCGGCCTCGCCGACGACCTCGTACCCGGCCTCTCGGAGCGTCTCGACGACATCCATGCGGATGAGCGCCTCGTCCTCCGCGACGACCGCGGTGCGAGCCCGCGGCCCGCGCTCGGGCGGCGCCTCCTCCTCGGCACGCACCTCCGCGCTCTCCGGGTCGAGGAGAGGAGGGAGGTCGAGCGGGGGAACCGTACCTGGGGTCGAGTCGTTGTCCGTCACACCGCACATCGTAGTGCGTGCCGCCCCCGGAGGCCGCACCGACCAGCCGCGACGAGTCGACCGGTGCGCAGTCGCGCTCCCGCGTGTGGTTTCATTATCGGGCACACATGCGGCGTTACCAGCCCCGGTAGCCCAACCGGCAGAGGCGTTCGGCTCAAACCCGATCCAGTGTGGGTTCGAATCCCACCCGGGGCACTTCATCTCGAGATCTCTCGGCTCCTCGCGGGCGGTTCAGCAGACACGTACCCGAACCGTGTGCCGACCGCGTGCAGCTCGTGCGCCCACGACCGGCCCACCGTGACCGCACGACGCTGAGACGAGGATCACGATCACCGCCACGCCGACGTGGCGCCTGCGAGACTCCCGACCGCCACCGTCTGACGTCCGCGACCAGCGCTGCCCAGCGAGCTCGGAGCACGGCGCGCCGTTCGCCCGGGCATCAGGTCGTTGACGACTCCCTGGGCAGCGCGCCAGCCTGCCCGCACGGTGCCGGCCTGGTCACGGCACCGGTACGGCCAGCACTCGGACCACGAGCGCGCCGGCGCAGAAGCCGATGATGGTCGCGAGCACGCGCAGCGTGTCCCAGCGTGTGCCGCGAGGGATCGCAGCCGCTGCGAGCATGAGCCCGATCGAGACCAGTGCCACGCTCGTCGCCGCGGCACCGAACCGGGGGTTGAGGAGTGCCGCGACGGCCCCGGCAACCAGGGCGGGGAACGCCGCCCATGTTCCTGGCGCGTAGCGCCGCACCGATGCCTCCCCTCTCGTCGGGATCGTGACGATCAGGTACCCGCCAACACTCAGGAGGACCGCGCCGAAGACGAAGCTGTTCATGGACTGTCCGTTCTACGCCGTCGTGGCGCATGTCGTTGTGCTCGTACGGACTAGAGGTGCGGTGCCGCGGCCGGACGAAGACCGCTCACCTCGCGCGTCGGTGTCGACCCGGCCGTCGGATCCGGTGCACTCTGGGACATGTCGGGGCGACTGCCGCGCCTCACGACGTCTCACCCGCAGCATGGCGTGAGGATCGGCCGCGCACGCCCCTAGACTCGCCGGATGAGACAGCGGCTGGACGTGCGGATGCTTGCTCGACGTGTCGTCGGCGGCGCACCGAATCTCCAGACCGGCCTCCGATCGCGACCCGAGGGGCTGGACTCCTCCGCCGTGCGCGGCGTCCTCGAGCTCGGCCTCCGGATCGGCGAGTCGATGCTCGCCCTCGGCGCCTCCGCGGTCGACGTCACGCGGGCGATCCGCACGGTCATCCGGGCCTTCGGGCTCCACGGAACCCAGGTGGACCTGACCTTCACCTCGATCACCGTCTCCTACGACCGCGGTGGCGACGAGCTGCCCGTGACGATGATGCGGATCGTCCGGGACCGGATCCCGGACTACGGTCGGCTGCAGCAGGTCGTCGAGCTCGCTCAGGACGTCGCGGCGACCCAGGTCGCCCCGGAGGACGCCGCGACACACCTCGAGGACGCACACGACCGGCTCGACCACGTCGTCACCGCGCCGCAGACCTACCAGCGCTGGGTCATCACGGTCGCGCTGTCCGCGATGGCCGGGGCCGTCGCCGTCCTGCTCGGCGGGTCCGTCGCCGTCACGGTCGTCGCCGCGGCGACGACCGCCGCGATCGACCGCGTCGTGTGGGCGCTCGGCCGACGTGGCCTCCCCCCGTTCTTCCTCCAGGTGGCCGGCGCCGGGGTGGCCGCGCTCGTCGCCGTCGGGCTCTACCTGGCGGTGCCGCACCTCCCGATCGAACCGTCGCTCCTTCCGCCCTCGCTCGTCGTCGCGTCCGGCATCGTCGTCCTGCTCGCAGGCCTGTCCCTCGTCGGCGCCGCCGAGGACGCGATCTCAGGATTCCCGGTCACTGCGGCCGCCCGGTCGTTCGAGGTCGTCGTGCTGACCCTCGGCATCGTCGTGGGGATCACCGGCGTGCTCGACCTCGCCCGTCGCCTCGGCGTCCCCCTCGTCCTGTTCGACCCTCCGGCGACGACGGCCCCCCTCGTCCTGCGTGCGGTCGCCGCATCCGTCGTCGCACTCGGCTGGGCCGTGGCGTCCTACGCCCGGCCACGCGCCGCGTTCGTCGCCGCCGGGATCGGCGGGCTGTCCTGGACCGTGCTGACGGTCGTGCAGGAGCTCGGAGCAGGCCCGGCGGTCGCGTCAGCGATGGCGGCGCTCGTCGTCGGCCTCCTGTCAGAGTGGGCGTCACCGCGCCTCAAGGTGCAGCCGATCGTCACGTCCGTGTGCGGGATCGTCCCGCTCCTGCCCGGGCTCGCGATCTACCGCGGGCTGTTCGACATCGTCTCCAACACCTCGACCGGGATCCTTCCAGGGTTCTCGGAGCTGTTCGGCGCGATGATGATCGGCCTCGGCATCGCAGGCGGCGTCACTCTCGGGGAGTTCCTCGGAGCGCCGCTGCGCCTCGGGACGAAGGGTGGTGGGCGCACCCGGAGCGGCGCCATGCGCGGCGTCACGCAGCGAAACCTGCGCCAGCTGCGCCGCCGGCCCGCCGCCACCAGATAGAGCGACCGACCGGGCCGACCTCACCACCGCGAGAGCCGGCACGCCCTCTCACGACGCGGGTCTCCGCAGGCGCTTGTCCGCAGCGACGACAACGCTGGTCGCCAGAGCGACAGCCACGATCCGCAGCCACACGTCCGCGCCGATCGGTGCCGTGCCGAACACCGCGTTCATGGCCGGCAGGTACGTGAGCGCGACCTGTCCGGCAGCCTGGACGAGCACACCGACGACGAGCCAGCGGTTGGTGAAGAGCCCGATGTGCCACGCCGAGTGCACCATGGAACGGCAGCTGAACAGGTAGAAGGCCTCGACCACGACGAAGAGGTTCAGCGCCGCCGTCCGGGCCTCCGCCAGGTCCGCTCCCGCCGCGAGCTCGCGCTCGAACAGCCACCATGCCCCACCGACGAGCATCGTCGACACGAGCAGCACCCGCACCATCAGGGCACGGGTCAGCAGGGACTGGTCCGGCTCGCGCGGGGGCCGGGTCATGATTCCTTCCTCCTTCGGCTCGAAGGCCAGCGTCAGTCCCAGCGCGACGGCAGTCGTCATGTTGATCCACAGGATCTGGGTGGGCAGGATCGGGAGTGCGGCACCGACAGCGATCGCCACGAGGATCACCAACCCTTCGCCGATGTTCGTCGGCAGCGTCCAGGTGATGAACTTGGTGAGGTTGTCGAAGACCCCGCGTCCCTCCTCGACCGCCGCCTCGATGGTGGCGAAGTCGTCATCGACGAGCACCATGTCCGCGGCGTCCTTCGCGACCTCCGTGCCGCCCCGTCCCATCGCGACGCCGATGTCGGCCTGCCGGAGGGCCGGGGCGTCGTTCACGCCGTCGCCCGTCATCGCGACGACGTGACCTCGGGACTCCAACGCCTCGACCAGCCTGAGCTTCTGCTCTGGGGACATCCTCGCGAAGACGACTGCCCGGTCGACCGCGTCCGCGAGATCGTCGGCCGGCAGCGCGGCCACGTCCGTACCGGTCAGCACCAGTCCGTCGAGGGGCCCGTCGCTGTCGAGCAGGCCGATGCTCTGCGCGATCGCGGTGGCGGTGGCCGCGTGGTCCCCCGTGATCATCTTGACCGAGATGCCCGCGGTGCGGCACGCGGCCACGGCCGCCGCCGCAGCCGGGCGCGGAGGATCCAGCATGCCCTGCATCCCCGTGAGGACCAGGGGGCCCATCGAGCTCTCGGAGAGGTCGTCAGGGCCGTCCGCGGGGCGCATCGCCGTGGCGAGCACGCGCAGGCCCAGGCCGGCCAGGTCCTCTGCGGCGCGGTGCACGGCGTCGCGGTCCACCGGGCGGTGCCGACCGGCAGCGTCCATCTCGTCTGCGCACAGGGCGAGCACCCGCTCGACGCCACCCTTGACGAGCAGCACGTGGCGCACTCTGTCGAGGTCCGAGGTGTCCCGGTGCACGGTGGCCATGTACTGGCGTCCGGAGTCGAACGGCAGGGTCCCGACCCGGGAGAGCATCTCTCCCGCGCGGTCCGCCCCCGCTCCGGCCTTGGCCGCGACCACGAGCATCGCTCCCTCGGTCGGGTCGCCGGCAACCTGCCAACGTCCGTCGTGGTCGACCAGCGCGGCGTCGTTGCAGGCCGCGCCGACGAGCAGGGACCAGCGCAGCGCCTGGTCGGCACTCGTCGAGGCCGGCCCTCCGCCGTCGGTGCGGTGCAACGAACCGTCCGGTGCATCACCGGGGCCGGTGACCTCGTAGCGCGCGTCTGGCGTCCAGACCGTCCGGACGGTCATCCGGTTCTCGGTGAGGGTCCCGGTCTTGTCCGAGCAGATGACCGTCGCGCTGCCCAGCGTCTCGACGGTGGGCAGCCGACGGATGACCGCCCGCCGCCGCGCCATCCGCGCCACGCCGATCGCGAGCGTGACGGTGACCGCCGCAGGCAACCCTTCGGGGATCGCACCCACCGCCAGCGCGACCGCGGCAGTGAACGTCTCGACGGGGTCCTGCCCACGCGCGAGACCGGTGGCGAAGGTCGCTGCGGCGAGCGCGAGGATCGCGATCGTCAACGTGATGCTGAAGCGAGCGAGCTTGCGGGTGAGCGGCGTAGCGAGGCTCTCTGCCGCGCCCACCAGACGGTGGATCTCGCCGAGCTCCGTCTCCGGCCCCGTCGCGACCACGACGCCGGCACCGCTACCCGTCGTGACCAGGGTCCCGGAATAGCCCATGTTCAGCCGGTCCGCGACCGGTGCCGACTCCGGCACCACCACCTCGTCCTTGCCGACCGGGAAGGGTTCTCCGGTGAGCGCCGACTCGTCGATATGGAGGCGCACGGACCTCGTGAGCCGGACGTCGGCGGGTACCTTGTCCCCCGCCTCGAGCAGGACCAGGTCACCAGGGACGAGCTCCTCCGACGGCACCGTCCGTGTCCGGCCGTCGCGGACCACCCGTGCGTGGGTGCGCACCATCGACCGCAGCCCGTCCAGCGCCGACTCTGCCCGGCCCTCCTGCACCAGGCCGACGATCGCGTTGACGACGACGACGCCCAGGATCACCCCCGAGTCGACGTACTCGCGAAGCCACGCCGTGATGGCCGCCGCGGCCAGGAGGACGTAGATGAGCGGGTGGTGTATCTGACGCAGGACCCGTCGCAGAAAGCTCGTGCGGGCACCTGCAGGAAGGACGTTCGGCCCGAACCGGTCCAGCCGCTCTGCCGCGTCGTCACCGCTCAGACCGTGGTGCGGGTCGCTGCCGAGGAGCAGCACCACCTCGTGGGCCGGCAGGCCGTGGTGGGCCGCCGTCTCCGACGACCCCACCATGATCAGAGGGCCGTCGTACCGACGGCGGGGCTGCTCGCCCCGACGATCAGCACGGGCGCAGGCGCCGTGCGCACCAGATCCTCGGCGACGCTGCCCAGGATGCGCACGGACAGACCCCGTCCGCGGCGACCTACTGCGATGAGGTGCACGTCGTTCTGCTCGGCGCACTGCACGAGCGCTCGGGCAGGGGGCCCGGCAAGCACCTCGCACACGACATCGCGCTCACCAGCCATCCGGCGGGCAGCTGCCAGACGCTCCTGAGCGAACCCCTGCTTGCCGCGCCAGTCCAGGTCCGCCGCGTCGTAGTCCACCACCGCCGCCAGCACGAGCCGGCTGGCCTCACGCGGCAAGAGGTCGAGCACCGCCTCCAGAGCCGCCTGCGACTCCGGTGAGCCGTCGACCCCGACCAGGGCCCGTCGACCCGCAGAGGCCGCCTCGCGATCGTCGGCGACGAGTACGCGAGGTGTCCGCTCGACGCGCTCCGAGGCGATGACGGCCAGTACCGGACCGAGGACCACTGCGCTCAGGAGCCACAGCGGGTCTCGGTGCCCCTGCCGGGCCATCCACAGCATCGTCGCCAGGCCCGCACCGACCCAGAGCCCCACCACGAGGATCGCGAACTGTGCTCCTGTCATGCTGCGACCCTTCCACGGGACGTTCGCGCATCGCCAGTGCCGAACGACCCTATCCGGCCAGGTCAACCGGATTTCCGAACATACGTACGAAGTGCGAGGATGTCCGTCGATGCCGGTCAGGGAGGATTCCTACCAGCGTCGTCCCCGTTGCACCACGACGACTGCACGGCTCACGCCGCTGCCGTCCCTGCACACCTGGAGATCCTCATGATGGGCGCGCACCACGCCGCGACCGGGGCGGCCGCCTGGGTCGCCGTCGCCGGCACCGGACCGCTCATGCTCGGCCTCTACCCGGTCTCGGACTCTGGCCTCCTCGTCGGGACGGTCGTCTGCGCCGGCGCCGCACTCCTCCCGGACGCGGACCACCACTCGGGCACCATCAGCAACTCGTTGCCTCCGCTGTCGAAGGCGGTCACGAGGATGATCGCGCGTGCGTCCGGTGGCCACCGCCACGGGACCCACGGCCTCCTCGCGATCGGTGCCGGGTCCGGGCTCGCCACCCTCGTCGGGCTCGTGGGCCTGCAGACGGAGACCTACGGGCGCGTCGCTCTCGGGGCCGGCGTCCTCTCGCTCTTGCTCGTCGCCTATGCGGCGAAGGCCCTGCGCATCACCGAGGACGGGACATGGTTGCGCTCGTGGATCCTCGCGCTGGCCCTCGCGACCTTCGTGACGCTCTACGCACCGAACGAGTGGGAGTGGCTACCTGTCGCCGTCGGCCTGGGTATCGCGGCGCACATCGCCGGGGACATGCTCACGACGGGCGGCGTCCCGCTCCTGTGGCCGTGGAAGCCACGTCCGCCACGCTGGTGGTCGCGCACGAACATCCTCAACGACGTGTGGCAGCCGAGCGGCTGGATGGGGCTGCCCATCCTCGGCAACACCGGTTCCGCGAGGGAGTGGGCCTTCGCGATCCCCGTCAGCGCCTACGCCACGTACGGCTTCATCGTGGGAGTCGTCGGGATCATCCGCTCGTTCACCACCGAGACGGTCGTCACGGACATCGTCGGAAACCTGTGGCTTCTCCTCTGACCACTCTCCGGAGGCGATGCGGTGGACGAGGATCGAGTTCGTCGTGCCGGACACGCCGACCGGTGCACCCGAGACGACGACGACGAGGTCGCCGACCTCGACAAGACCGTTGGCGCGCAGGGTGGTGTCGACCTGGCGGACCATCGCGTCCGTGCTCTCGACCGACGGCACCTCGTACGTCTGGGTGCCCCAGGTGAGGGACAGCACGTTGCGGACCGCGGTGCGCGGCGTGAACGCGACGAGCGGGAGCGCCGAGCGCAGACGGGACATCCGCTTCGCGGAGTCACCCGACTGCGTGAACGTCACGAGGAACTTGACGCCGAGGATCTCACCGATCTCAGCAGCGGCGCGGGTGATCGCTCCACCGCGCGTGTGCGGCGTCGAGCCGAGAGGCGCGATGCGCTCACGACCGAGTTCCTCGGTGCTCTCGATGATGCGGGCCATGGTCCGGACGGCCTCGATGGGGTAGTCCCCCACACTGGTCTCGCCGGAGAGCATGACGGCGTCCGCACCGTCGAGGACGGCGTTGGCGCAGTCGGACGCCTCGGCGCGCGTCGGGCGCGGTGCGGTGATCATGGACTCGAGCACCTGCGTGGCGACGATGACGGGCTTCGCGCTGCGGCGAGCCATCTCGACGGCGCGCTTCTGCACGAGGGGAACCTGCTCGAGGGGAAGCTCGACGCCGAGGTCGCCACGGGCGACCATGATGCCGTCGAACGCGTCGATGATCTCAGCGAGGTTCTCGACAGCCTGCGGCTTCTCGATCTTCGCGATGACGGGGAGGATGCGTCCCTCCTCCTCCATGATGCGACGCACGTCGTTGTAGTCGACCGCGCTGCGCACGAAGGACAGCGCGATGATGTCGGCGCCGATCCGGACGGCCCAGCGGAGGTCCGCCTCGTCCTTGTCGGACATGGCGGGGACGGAGACGGCAACACCCGGGAGGTTGAGGCCCTTGTTGTTCGAGACCGGGCCACCGACCTCGACGCGGGTGACGACCCGGGGGCCCTCGACCGCGGTGATGCGGACGAGCACGCGGCCGTCGTCGATGAGGATGGGGTCTCCGACGCGGGCGTCGTTCGGCAGACCCTTGTGGGTCGTGGAGCACAGCTCCTTGGTGCCGACGACGTCTTCCGTCGTGATGGTGAAGGTGTCTCCGACGTTGAGCCACTGCTTCTCGTCGTCGGCGAACCGGCCGAGACGGATCTTCGGGCCCTGAAGGTCGACGAGGACCGCGACGGAACGGCCAGAGGCCTCCGCGGCGGCGCGGACGTTGTGGTAGACGGCCTCGTGCTCGGCCACCTCACCGTGGCTGCGGTTGATCCGCGCGACGTCCATACCGGCGTCGACGAGGTTCTGAACCTGCTCGGGGGAGGCCGTGACGGGCCCAAGGGTGCATACGATCTTTGCTCTGCGCATAGCTCCAGCCTAGTTGCTTGTGTCGATAGTGCTGTCGGGACGTAGGTCTTGGTCGGGCGTGAATCACGTGCTGGGCCGGTCTCGACCTCGAGGAAGACTCAGGGACGCAGTGCCACCGTCGTCGCCCTGACGGGTGCCGGAAGCTCTGTCCCGCCTTGCAGGTAGGCGTCGACGGTCGCTGCCGTCGCCCTTCCCTCGGCGATCGCCCAGACGATGAGCGACTGTCCACGCCCCGCGTCTCCGGCGACGAACACCCCAGGGAGCGCCGACGAGAAGTCGTCCTCCCGGGCGATGAGCCCCCGTGCCGTGACGGGCACGCCGGTCTGCTCGGCGATCGTCGTCGTCTCGGGACCCGTGAAGCCCATCGCGATGAGGACGAGGTCTGCGGGGATGACCCGCTCCGTCCCTGCGAGGGGCACGCGGCGACCGTCCGGGAGGTACTCGGTCGTGGCGACGGTGAGGGACCGGACGTTGCCGTCCTCGTCGCCGAGGAACTCGACCGTCGACGCGAGGTAGTCCCGCTCGCCACCCTCGGCGTGCGAGCTCGACACCTCGAAGAGCAGCGGGTCGGTGGGCCACGGCTGCCCGGCGGGTCGCTCGAGCGGCGGCTTCTTCCCGATCGCGAGGGTCGTCACCGAGGCAGCCTGCTGACGCAGCGAGGTCCCGATGCAGTCCGACCCCGTGTCACCACCACCGATGACGATGACGTGCTTGCCTGTCGCGAGGATCTGGTTCTCGACCTCCTTGCCCGCCACGACCGCGTTGGCCTGGTGGAGGAAGTCCATGGCGAAGTGCACGCCAGCGAGGTCGTTCCCGGGGATGGGCAGAGACCGCGGGACCGTCGCTCCCGTCGCGACGACGACCGCGTCGAACCGTGCTCGCAGCTCGTCCCACGTGATGTCCGCACCGATGTCGACGCCCGGGCGGAACCGGGTGCCCTCGGCGACCATCTGGGCGAGACGACGCTCGACGTGGACCTTCTCGAGCTTGAAGTCCGGGATCCCGTAGCGCAGGAGCCCACCGATCTCGTCGTCCCGCTCGTACACGGCGACGGTGTGGCCGGCACGCGTGAGCTGCTGCGCGGCCGCGAGCCCGGCAGGACCGGACCCGACGACCGCGACCGTCTTGCCGGTGAGCCGCTGCGGCACCTGCGGCGTGACGTACCCGCGGGCGAACGCCTCGTCGATGATCGAGACCTCGACGTTCTTGATCGTCACCGCCGGCTGGTTGATGCCGAGGACGCAGCTCGACTCGCACGGCGCCGGGCAGACCCGACCGGTGAACTCCGGGAAGTTGTTCGTCGCGTGCAGGCGCTCGATCGCGTCCTCCCACTGGTCCCGTCGGACGAGATCGTTCCAGTCCGGGATGAGGTTCCCGAGCGGGCAGCCCTGGTGGCAGAACGGGATGCCGCAGTCCATGCAGCGCCCGGCCTGCACCCGGACGAGCGCCGAGTCCTCGACGCGGTGCTCGTGCACCTCGCGCCAGTCCATGAGGCGGACGGGGACAGGACGGTAGGCCGGGAGCTCGCGCTCCCGGACCTTCAGGAATCCGCGCGGGTCAGCCACGGGCCACCTCCAAGATCTCCTCCCACGCACCTGGCGCGGACAGGTCCGTGCCCTGCGCCTCGGCCGTGGCCAGGACTGCACGGACGCGTGCGTACTGTGCGGGCAGGATCCGGGTGAATCGTGCCAGTGCTGCGGGCAGGTCGGCGAGGAGCTGGGCCGCGACGGGCGAGTCCGTCTCCTCATGATGACGACGGATGAGCGCCGCGACGATCTCGGCGTCCTCGTCGTCGAGCGGTGTGAGCGTGAGCTCGCCCGTCGTCGCCGCGGCGACGTTGAGCGCCTCGAGCCGGAGGTCGAGCACGTACGCCGTCCCGCCGGACATCCCGGCACCGAAGTTCCTGCCCGTCCCGCCGAGGACCACGACGGCCCCACCCGTCATGTACTCGCAGCCGTGGTCGCCCACGCCTTCGACGACGAGGGTCGCACCGGAGTTGCGCACCCCGAACCGCTCGCCGACCTGGCCGCTGAGGAAGATCTCCCCCGACGTCGCGCCGTAGCCGATGACGTTCCCGGCGATGACGTTCGCCGACCCGGTGAGGACGGCAGACCGGTCGGGTCGCACGACGATCCGACCACCCGACAGGCCCTTGCCGACGTAGTCGTTCGCGTCACCGAAGAGCCGCAGCGTGATCCCGCGCGGCAGGAAGGCACCGAGGGACTGACCGGCAGATCCGGTGAGCGTCACGTCGATCGTGTCGTCGGGCAGGCCGGCCCCGGCGTACCGCTTGGTCACCTCGTGGCCGAGCATCGTACCGACCGTGCGGTTGACGTTGCGCACCGGCATGGCGAGGCGCACCGGCTCTCCGTTCTCCAGTGCAGCCTGGGAGAGGGCGATGAGCTGGTTGTCGAGCGCCTTGTCGAGCGCGTGGTCCTGGGTGGTCGTGTTGCGCAGCGACGATCCCTCGACCGGTTGCGGCACCGCGAGCACGGGACCGAGGTCGAGGCCCTGCGCCTTCCAGTGGTCGATGGCCCGCCGCGTGGAGAGCGCCTCGACGTGACCGACGGCCTCCTCGAGCGTCCGGAACCCGAGGGTCGCGAGGTGCTCGCGCACCTCCTCGGCGATGAACTCGAAGAAGTTCACGACGAACTCCGGCTTCCCCGTGAACCGCGCACGGAGCTCGGGGTTCTGCGTCGCGACGCCGACCGGGCACGTGTCGAGGTGGCAGACGCGCATCATGATGCAGCCGGAGACGACCATCGGAGCCGTCGCGAAGCCGAACTCCTCGGCGCCGAGGAGCGCACCGATGATGACGTCACGGCCGGTCTTCATCTGACCGTCGACCTGCACGACGATGCGGTCGCGCAGGTTGTTGAGGACGAGCGTCTGCTGGGTCTCGGCGAGGCCGATCTCCCAGGGCGTTCCGGCGTGCTTGAGGGAGGTGAGCGGGCTCGCGCCCGTCCCGCCGTCGTGCCCCGAGATGAGGACGACGTCGGCGTGCGCCTTCGAGACACCCGTCGCGACGGTGCCCACACCGAACTCCGAGACGAGCTTCACGTGGATCCGAGCCACCGGGTTGGCGTTCTTCACGTCGTGGATGAGCTGCGCGAGATCTTCGATCGAGTAGATGTCGTGGTGCGGCGGGGGCGAGATGAGACCGACGCCGGGTGTCGAGTGCCGGGTCTTGGCGACCCACGGGTACACCTTCGGTCCGGGCAGCTGACCTCCCTCGCCGGGCTTGGCGCCCTGGGCGAGCTTGATCTGGATGTCGTCGGCGTTCGTCAGGTACTCCGACGTGACACCGAAGCGCCCTGACGCGACCTGCTTGACCTTGCTGCGCCGCTCGGGGTCGTGGAGCCGGTCGGAGTCCTCTCCGCCCTCACCCGTGTTGGAGCGTCCGCCGAGACGGTTCATCGCGATCGCCAGGGTCTCGTGCGCCTCGGCCGAGATGGACCCGTAGGACATCGCACCCGTGTTGAAGCGCTTGACGATCTCGGAGACCGGCTCGACCTCGTCGAGAGGGATCGGCTGACGGTCAGGAGCGAACTCGAGGAGACCGCGCAGCGTCATGAGTCGTTCGGACTGGTTGTCGACGCGCTCGGTGTACTGGCGGAACACGTCGAACTGACGGGTGCGCGTGGAGTGCTGGAGGCGGAAGACCGTCTCCGGGTCGAAGAGGTGCTCCTCTCCGTCCCGGCGCCACTGGTACTCGCCGCCCACGGCGAGGCGCTGGTGGGCCTGGAAGTTCCCCGACGCCGGGTACGCCTCGGCGTGGCGCGCCGCGACCTCGGCCGCGATGACGTCGAGCCCGATGCCGCCGAGCCGGCTCGTGGTCCCGGTGAAGTAGTCACCGATGAGCTCGTGCGAGAGCCCGAGCGCCTCGAAGACCTGGGCGCCGCGGTAGGAGGACATGGTCGAGATGCCCATCTTGCTCATGACCTTGAGCACGCCCTTGCCGAGCGCCTTGATGAGGTTGGCCACAGCCTTGTCGGGGCCCACGCTGAGGAACCCCGACGTCGCGAGGTCCTCGACGGTCTCCATCGCGAGGTACGGGTTGACCGCGGCAGCGCCGTACCCGATGAGGAGCGCGACGTGGTGCACCTCGCGCACGTCACCGGCCTCGACGATGAGCGAGACCTGGGTGCGCGTGTGCTTGCGGAGCAGGTGGTGGTGGACGGCGCTGAGGAGGAGGAGCGACGGGATGGGAGCGAGGTCCTGGTAGGAGTCGCGGTCGGAGAGCACGACGAAGCTCATGCCGTCGGCGACGGCCTCGTCGACCTCGTCGAAGATCTCGTCGAGGCGGGCCCGCAGGCTCGCTCCCCCACCGTCGACCCGGTAGAGACCCCGGATCGTGATCGCCTTGAAGACGCCGTCGAGCTTCGGCGCCTTGTGCACGTTGATGATCTTCGCCAGCTCGTCGTTGTCGATGACGGGGAAGTCGAGGATGAGCTTGCGCGCGTGGTCGGGGATGTCGGAGAGCAGGTTCGGCTCGGGGCCGATCGCTCCACCGATGGCGGTCACGAGCTCTTCGCGGATCGCGTCGAGCGGCGGGTTCGTCACCTGGGCGAACATCTGCGTGAAGTAGTCGAACAGCAGCCGGGGGCGCGCCGAGAGCACGGCGACGGGCGTGTCCGTGCCCATGGCACCGAGCGGCTCGCCACCCGTGTCGGCCATCGGTGTGAGGAGGATCTTGAGCTCTTCCTCCGTGTAGCCGAAGGCGCGCTGACGCCGCTGCACCGAGGCAGGGCTGTGCACCACGTGCTCACGGTCGGGGAGCTCGTTGAGGTAGACCGAGTTCTCCTCGACCCACTGCTCGTAGGGGCGCTGGGCGGCGAGCTGGGACTTGACCTCGTCGTCGGAGACGATGCGACCGCGCGCCGTGTCGACGAGGAACATGCGGCCCGGCTCGAGGCGGCCCTTCTTGACGATCGTGGCAGGGTCGAGGTCGAGCACGCCGGCCTCGCTCGCGAGCACGACGAGGCCGTCCTCGGTCACCCAGTAGCGGCCGGGGCGGAGCCCGTTGCGGTCGAGGACGGCACCGATGAGCGTCCCGTCCGTGAAGTTCAGGCAGGCCGGGCCGTCCCACGCCTCCATGAGGTTCGCGTGGTACTGGTAGAACGCTCGCCTCTCGGGCGTCATCTCTGCGTGGTTCTCCCACGCTTCCGGGACCATCATGAGGACGGCGTGCGGCAGCGACCGTCCACCGAGGTGGAGGAGCTCGAGCACCTCGTCGAACGTCGCGGAGTCGCTCGCACCGTCGCTGCACACGGGCAGGAGGCCGGAGAGGTCGCCGAGGTTCTCGCTCTGGAGCTTGCCCTGACGAGCAGCCATCCAGTTGCGGTTGCCACGGACCGTGTTGATCTCGCCGTTGTGCGCGATGAGACGGAACGGCTGTGCGAGCGGCCACGAGGGGAACGTGTTCGTCGAGAAGCGGGAGTGGACGAGCGCGAGCTCGCTCGCATAGCGCGGGTCGGACAGGTCCGGGAAGAACGGCTCGAGCTGAGCCGTGGTGAGCATGCCCTTGTACGTGAGCGTGCGAGCAGACAGCGAGGCGAAGAAGAGCCCGAGCTCGTTCTCGGCGCGCTTGCGGAGCCGGAACGTCCGGCGGTCGAGGTCGATACCGGAGAGCTCGCGGGCGGGGTCAGCCACGACGAGCTGCCGGAACGTGGGCATCGACGCACGAGCGCTCGGCCCGACGAGGTCCACCGTGACGGGGACGTCGCGCCAGGCGAGGACGTCGAGCTTCTCCTCGGCGGCGATCGCCTCGACGGCGCGTGCGACCTCGTCCGCCTCGGCGGGATCCTGCGGGAGGAACGCCATGCCGATCGCGTACGAGCCGGACGGCGGCAGGTCCGCGGACACGACGTCGCGGACGAAGGCGTCGGGGATCTGCGTGAGGATCCCGGCGCCGTCACCGCTGTTCTCCTCGGCACCGACCGCACCGCGGTGGTCGAGGTTGAGCAGGGCGGTGAGCCCGGCGTCGACGATGTCGCGGCCCGGCGTGCCACGCAGGGTCGCGACGAAGGCGACACCGCACGCATCATGCTCTGCGCGCGGGTCGTACAGCCCCTGGGCGACCGGCGCTTTCGCGGTCGCTGGGCTGGTCGCGCTGTGCAGCGGCGGAGTCATCGGCACCGTCCTCACGGGAAGACCGGCACAGAACCGGGCTTGACTGAACATCGGGAGTTGTGCGGGACGCCATCGGCCCGGAGAGCAAGACGATACGCTCCGGCAGGTGCCGTGGTATCGGGACAGGTGGTCATGTCACGTCTAGTACTCGTGACGAGCTCACGGTGGTGGCTGACGAGGTCACTTCGGTTCGGGACCAGGACTACTGACGTCCGTCGCTGTGGACGGGGGTTCGAGCAGAACGGACTCGTCGCGCCCGGGGTGGCGGCGCCCGACAACAATAAACGCTATCAAGGCACCGACCCCGACGATGATGGATGTCCAGACGTTGAGCCGCAGGCCCAGCACCATCTCCGCCTCGTCGATGCGCAGCGCCTCGATCCAGAGGCGACCGGATGTGTAGAGCACCACGTACAACCAGAATACGCGACCGTGCCCGAGCCGGAAGCGCCTGTCCAGATACATGAGCAGGAACGCCGCAGCGATGTTCCAGAGCATCTCGTAGAGGAACGTCGGGTGGAAGAGGGTGCCCTCCGCGTAGCCGGGCGGGAGGTGTGCCGCATCGATCTCGAGACCCCAGGGCAGAGTGGTCGGAGCGCCGAAGAGCTCCTGGTTGAACCAGTTGCCGAGCCGGCCGATCGCCTGCGCGAGCAGCAGCCCGGGAGCCAGCGCGTCGGCGAAGGCGCCGAAGCGCACCCCGACACGCCGACAGCCGATGTAGGCACCGACGGCGCCGAGGGCGACAGCACCCCAGATCCCGAGGCCTCCCTCCCAGATGGCGAAGGCCTTGGCCGGGTCGCCGCCCTCCCCGAAGTAGGCGTCCGGGGACGAGAAGACGTGGTAGATGCGTCCGCCGACGATCCCGAACGGGACCGCCCAGAAGGCGATCTCGTAGACCTCCTCGGGGTCACCACCCCGTGCCTTCCAGCGCCGGCCCGTGAGCCAGGCGGCCACGAAGATGCCTGCGAGGATGGCGAACGCGTACGCCCGCAACGGGACCGGTCCGAGGTACCAGGTCCCCTGGCTCGGGCTCGGGATCGAGGCGAGGACCACCTCGTGCACCCTGGGGGCGATCACGCTGTCTGTCCTGGGGTCGTCCCTGCGGCACGCGCACGGTGGACACCTGCGGCAAGACCGGCAGCGACCTCCTGCATGGCGGCGAGCCGCTCAGCGAAGGGACCGGGTGCCAGCAGCGGCCGGACGAAGGCGGACCCGACGATGACACCGTCGGCGTAGCGACCGACCTCTGCGGCCTGCTCCGGCTGGGAGACGCCGAGGCCGACGCACACGCGCTCGGCACCCGCGGCACGGGTGTCCTCGACGAGCTGCTCGGCGCGCAGCCCGACGGTCGCGCGCTCACCGGTCACGCCCATGGTCGACGCCGCGTAGACGAACCCGCGCGACGCGCTGGACGTCGACGCGAGCCGTGCCGGCGTCGAGCTCGGCGCGACGAGGAAGACCTTGTCGAGGTCCCGGGCGTCAGCGGCGGCGATCCACTCCCCTGCCTCTTCGGGGACGAGGTCGGGCGTGATGAGTCCGGCCCCACCGGCGGCGGCGAGGTCACGCGCGAACGCGTCCACCCCGTACCGCAGGACCGGGTTGAAGTACGTCATCGCGAGGATCGGTGCACCACGACCGGCGACGGCCTCCACCAGGCGGAACACGTCGCGCACACGGGTGCCTCCGGCCAGGGCGACGTCGACCGCCTCCTGGATGATGGCGCCGTCCATGACGGGGTCGCTGTACGGGATGCCGAGCTCGATGATGTCGGCACCGGCGTCGATGAGGCCGAGGACGGCGGCCACCGACTCGTCGAACGTCGGGAAGCCGACCGGGAGGTAGCCGATGAGGGCTCCGCGTCCGTCGGCCTTGAGGCGGTCGATGGTCTGTGCGGTCGCGCTCACGACTCGCCTCCCTCGGTCAGCTGGGCGTCGGCGTCGACGAGCTCGAACCACTTCGCAGCGGTTGCCACGTCCTTGTCGCCACGGCCGGAGAGGTTGACGAGGATGAGCTCGTCCGTCCGCCCTGCGTCGCGGGCGGCGATGCCGAGCTTCATCGCGCCGGCGAGGGCGTGGGCCGACTCGATCGCGGGGATGATGCCTTCGGTGCGGCAGAGGAGCCGCAGCGCCTCCATCGCCTCGGCGTCGGTGATCGGGACGTACTCGGCCCGGCCGATGCTCGACAGGTAGGAGTGCTGCGGACCGACGCCCGGGTAGTCGAGCCCTGCCGAGATGGAGTGGCTCTCTCGCGTCTGTCCGTCCTCGTCCTGGAGGAGGAAGGTGCGCGCGCCGTGCAGCACACCCGGCGCTCCTCCGGTGATGCTCGACGCGTGGCGGTCGGTGTCGGCACCGTCTCCGCCTGCTTCGAGACCGACGAGCCGGACTCCGGCGTCGTCGAGGAAGGCGTCGAAGATCCCGATCGCGTTCGATCCACCACCGACGCACGCGGCAACGACGTCCGGCAGGCGACCGGTGAGGTCGAGCACCTGCTGGCGCGCCTCCACACCGATGATCCGCTGGAAGTCGCGCACCATCGCCGGGAACGGGTGCGGGCCGGCCGCCGTGCCGAACACGTAGTTCGTGGTCTCGACGTTCGTCACCCAGTCGCGCAACGCCTCGTTGATCGCGTCCTTGAGAGTCCGCGAACCGGCCGTGACGGGCACGACCTCCGCTCCGAGCAGACGCATCCGGGCGACGTTGAGCGACTGCCGCTCCGTGTCCTCCTCGCCCATGTACACGACGCACTCGAGATCGAAGAGGGCTGCGGCGGTCGCTGTGGCCACACCGTGCTGGCCGGCACCGGTCTCGGCGATGACGCGCTTCTTGCCGAGGCGCTTGGTGAGCATCGCCTGGCCGAGGACGTTGTTGATCTTGTGCGAACCCGTGTGGTTGAGGTCCTCGCGCTTGAGGAGGATGCGGGCGCCGCCGGCGTGCTCGGCGAACCTCGCGACCTCCGTGATGATGCTCGGTCGCCCTGTGTACGAGCGGTGGAGCTCGAGGAGCTGCGCAGCGAAGGCGGGATCGGCGACGGCTGCGCGGTACTCCGCGTCCAGCTCGTCGAGAGCGGCGATGAGGGCCTCGGGGACGTAGCGTCCACCGAACTCTCCGAAGTAGGGGCCTTGCAGGTTCTGCAGCGATTCAGACAACGGTCTGGTCTCCTTGAGTGCATGTGCGGCCGGGCGCCTTCACGGCGGCGGCGGGGCACCGGGCGTCCGACGCGCCGGGTGGGAAGAACGTGCGAGGGCCTCGTCAGCCGTCAGTCAGTGGCGCACGGCGCGCAAGGACGGGTGGGATCCCGCGGCGACGAGGTCCGCGACCGAGGAGCGCGGCGACTCCCCGGTGACCAGGGCCTCTCCGACGAGCACCGCGTGGGCGCCGGACCGCGCGTAGTCCATGACGTCGTGCGGGCCGCGCACGCCTGACTCAGCGATCTTCACCGTGCCTGCCGGGATGGCCGGCGAAAGAGCGGCGAACGTCGAGCGGTCCACCTCGAGCGTCTTGAGGTTGCGCGCGTTGACACCCATGAGCCGCGCACCGGCGTCGACGGCGCGCGCGACCTCCTCCAGCGTGTGCACCTCGACGAGAGCGGTCATGCCCAACGAGTGGACACGGTCGACGAGCGACTCGAGGACCGTCTGCTCGAGGCCCGCCACGATGAGGAGCACGAGGTCCGCACCGTAGGCACGGGCCTCCCACACCTGGTAGGGCGAGACGACGAAGTCCTTGCGGAGGATGGGGATGTCGACCGCCGCGCGCACAGCCTTGAGGTCGGCGAGGCTCCCGCCGAAGCGCCGCTGCTCCGTGAGGACGGAGATCACGGACGCGCCGCCCTTCTCGTACTCGCGTGCGAGCGCGGCCGGGTCGGTGATCGGGGCGAGCGCACCCTTGCTGGGGCTCGAGCGCTTCACCTCCGCGATGACCGCGACGGCGTCCTCGCCGCTGAGACGGCTCACGCACTCCAGCGCGTTCGGCTGGCGGAGCGCCTTCTCCTTGAGCGCTGCGAGCGGCGTCGCCGCCTCGCGCACAGCGAGATCCTCTCGAACACCGACGATGATGTCATCGAGTACCGTCATGACGCCTCTTTCCCCGAACGCTGTGGTGCTCCGAACCCGAGCCTGCCCCGAGGCCGGACGCCAGGTGTCCAGCCTGCCTCTGGGAGCAGCTACGAGCCATCGTAGGGCCGCGCCCCGCGTGGTCGGTCCAGCCGCGCTGCCGTGAGACAGACGTGGGTGGACTGGTGGGCGCGATCAGTGCGCGTTCGCGTCCGAGGTGCCCAGCGCGCCCTGACCGTAGCCGGCGACGGACAAGAGCTTTCCGCCGACGAGGCCCACGAGGACGACCGCCGCTCCGACCCAGACCAACCAGAGCATGGCGATGCACATCGCCACCCCCACGATGGTCGATCCGAGGACCACGACGATCGTCGTGAACCATGCGGCGCGGGTGTGCCCGTGGTTGGCGGGCGGTGCGGACGGTGGCAGATAGGAGATCTCTGTCTGCGCGGAGGTGTCAGCCATGGGTGCTGCCTTTCATCAAATGTGGTCCCAGACTACCGAACACCGTGAGCGAAGCTCGCCTCATGTGGGGTCCGTCCCTCGACTGAGCGCGTCCCACGCCTCCTGCTCGTCGTCCGGCGGGCCTGCCTCCTGCTGGGGTGCCTCGAACCGCCGCGTCTGGCGCGTCCACTCCACGGGAGCGAGGGCAGCCCAGGCTGCCGCAGCGACGACCGCGACCGCGAGCACCACCGTGAGGTACGGGAAGATCGAGACGTCGACGACCTCGGGCGGTGCGACGACACCGGTCGCCTCGGCGACCGCGGTCCGCGCCGCAGCCGACGGGGAGAGGAGCACGGCCAGCGCCGAGCCGCCGACGACGACGCCGGCGACCGCGACCACGACGAGCGCGAACCACCGACCGACCCGACCGACGATGCCGAGGGCGAGCGCTGCCGCGACCACGACGAGCGCGGCGGCGCTCACTCCCGGAGCCGCACTCGTGCCCGTGACCGTGACGTCCACGCGGTCGGCGAGCGCCGTCGTGCCGGAGCTTCGCAGCCAGACAGGGGCCGCGCTCGCGAGGCTCGCAGCGCCGAGGGTGAGCAGGAGGAGGACGACACGCCGCCGCCCTGGTCGCGTGCCGCTCGTCGAGGCACCGTCCGCCGTCATGGACGCGCCGCCAGGCGGCTCGCGACCTGGACGGCACGGACCGCGGCTGCGGCCTTGTTCCGGGACTCCTCGTACTCGAGCGCGGGGACGGAGTCCGCGACGATCCCACCACCGGCCTGGACGCTCGCGCGGCCCCCGCGGATGAGGGCTGTCCGGATAGCGATCGCCATGTCCATGGTCCCGTCGAACGCGAAGTAGCCGACCGTCCCGCCGTAGATCCCGCGGGACGCGGGCTCGAGCTCGTCGATGAGCGCGATCGCCCGTGGCTTGGGCGCGCCCGAGAGCGTGCCCGCGGGGAACGCCGCGCAGAACACCTCGAGCGCGGTGGCGCTCGGTCGCAACCGCCCGACGACGGTCGAGCAGATGTGCATGATGTGGCTGAAGCGCTTGATCGCCATGAACTCCACGACCTCGACGCTCGCGGGCTCGCACACCTTGACGAGGTCGTTCCGCGAGAGATCGACGAGCATGATGTGCTCCGAGATCTCTTTCGGGTCGGCGAGGAGCTCGACACCGAGCGCGACGTCCTCCTCGGGGGTGGCACCACGCGGACGGGATCCCGCGATGGGGAAGGTCACGACGCGGCGGTCGGTCACCTTGACGAGGGTCTCGGGGCTCGAGCCGACGACGGCGAAGTCCGCGCCGGCGGCGTCGACGAGCTGGAAGTAGTACATGTACGGGCTCGGGTTGATCGTCCGCAGCACGCGGTAGACGTCGAGCGCCGACGCGGGACAGTCGAGGTCGAGCCGCTGCGAGATGACGACCTGGAAGACCTCGCCGTCGACGATGGCCTCCTTGCCGCGACGCACGGCCTCCTCGAACTCCTCGCGCGTGGAGCGGAACTCGAGCTCGGGCTCGGGGGTGTCGGCCAGGACCCGCCGCACATCGGCACCGCCGACGGAGGCTCCCGCGACGAGGCTCGCCTCCATGGCGTCGAGCCGCCGCACGGCATCGGCGTGCGCCTCGTCCATGCGCTCGTCGGAGTCGTCGAAGTTGATGGCGTTCGCGACGAGCCACACGCTGCCGTCCACGTGGTCGACGATCGCGAGGTCGCTCGCGAGGCACAGCGTCATCTCCGGGACGCCGAGCTCGTCGGGTGCCGTGGCCGGGAGGGTCGGTTCCCAGTGGCGGACGACGTCCCACCCGAGCGCACCGACGAGCCCGCCGGTGAGCGGCGGGAGCCCGTCGATCGCGTCGGTGTGCAGGACCCGCAGCGTCGCCTCGAGCACCTCGAGGGGGTCCCCGGACGTCGGGACGCCTGCCGGGACGTCGCCGTGCCACACGGCGCGGTCACCGTCGACGGTGAGGGTCGCTCGCGAGGCGACCCCGATGAACGAGTAGCGGGACCAGCCGCCGTGGATCTCGGCCGACTCCATGATGAACGTGCCCGGCCGACCGGCCGCGAGCGTGCGGTAGAGGCCGACGGGGGTCACGTCGTCGGCGAGGAGCCGACGGACGACGGGGATGACACGGCGATCACGCGCGAGGGTGCGGAAGTCCTCCAGCACGGGCCACGTCTCGCCCCATGCCAGCGTGTGCGGGCTCGGTCCGTCCGTCGGCGCCTCGTGCTGTGCGGGCGTGGCTTCGTGGCGTGCGGGCGTGGCGGTCACGACGCGTCCTCCTCGTCGTCTCGCGTCTCCGCGGACGCGGCGTCTGGTCGGTCTGTCCCGTCGACGGCTCCGAGGTCGCCGCCGGTGAGGAAGCAGGTGCGCTCCCCCGTGTGGCACGCGGCACCGACCTGGTCGACCTCGACGAGCAGGGCGTCGCCGTCGCAGTCGAGCGAGACGCGCTTGACCCACTGCACGTGCCCGGAGGTGTCTCCCTTGCGCCAGTACTCCTGGCGCGAGCGCGAGAAGAACGTCACGCGTCCGGTCGAGAGCGTCCGCGCGAGGGCTTCGTCGTCCATCCAGCCGAGCATGAGGACCTCACGTGTGTCGTGCTGCTGCACGATCGCGGCGACGAGACCGGCGTGGTCACGCGAGAGCCGCTCGGCGACGGCCGGCGAGAGGGAGCTCGACGGCACGGGACGGGGGTCGGCGGTCGTGGGAGTGGGGGTCGTAGGCACCCGTGGATCTTCCCACGTCCGGGCCAGCCGACCCTAGTCGTTTCGCGGGCGTCAGTGAACCTGGACCACCCAAGCCTCGTGCATGCGGGCGTACTGGCCGTCCGCGGCGACGAGCTCGCGGTGCGGTCCCATCTCCACGACGCGTCCCGCCTCGACGACGACGACGAGGTCAGCAGCCTCGGCGGTCGACATCCGGTGCGCGATCGTGATCGTGCTGCGGCCCTCGGTGAGCGAGTCCAGCGCGCGGGCGATCCGCACCTCCGCCGCCGGGTCCACGGCGGAGGTCGCCTCGTCGAGCACGAGCAGGTCGGCACCGGCGAGGTAGGCCCGCGCGATCGCGACGAGCTGCCGCTCACCCGCGGAGAGGGACTCCCCCCGCTGGCCGACCTGCGTGTCGAGCCCACCCGGGAGGTCGGCTACCCAGTCGCCCAGCCCCAGCGCGTCGACGACGACCTCGAGCGCTGCGGCCTCGTCGCCTGGCGCGTCGGCCCCGGCCCTCTGGTCCCCCCGGTAGCCGTACGCGATGTTCTCGCCGAGGGTCCCCTCGAAGAGGAAACCCTCCTGAGGGACCATGACGACCCGCTCGCGCAGGCTCCGAGAGGAGATGTCCCGCAGGTCCACCCCGTCGAGCAGGACCTGGCCCCGCGTGGGGTCCATGAGGCGTGTGGCGAGCTTGGCGATGGTGGTCTTGCCCGAGCCGGTCGCGCCGACGACAGCGACACGCGTGCGGGGCGGGAGGTGCAGGTCGACGCCGTGGAGGACGTCGGGACCGCCCGGGTAGGCGAAGGAGACGTCGCAGAGCTCGATGCGTGCCGGGCCGCGCGGTGAGGTCACGCCGCCCGGGCCCGGGTCAGCGACGAGCACGGGCGTCTCGAGGACCGCCAGGACCCGACGCCACCCGGCGACGGCGTTCTGCAGCTCGTTGAGCACCTCCGTCGCCATCTGCACCGGACCGGTGAAGAGCTGGACGAGGAAGAGGAACGCCAGGAGCTGGCCCACCGTGAGCCCGTCACCGACACCGAGGTAGGTCCCGGCGACCACCACCACGCTGAGGACGAGGTTCGCGACGAGCACGCCGGAGGAGAAGACGACGCTCACGAGCTTCTGGGCGTGCACAGCGGCGGTCCGGTGGTCGTCGATCGCGGCGTCGATCCGACGCCGGGTGCGCGCCCCGACACCGTAGGCGCGGATGGTCTCGGCACCGACGACCGCCTCGGAGACGGCGCCCAGCATCGCCCCGACCTTGGCCCGCACAAGGGTGTACGCCCCGCTGACCTTCTGCTGCGCTGGTCGCAGGACGAGGAAGAGAGGGACGAAGCACACCCACACGAGGAGCGCGAGCTGCCACGAGTAGAGACACATGAGGACGGTGGCGGCGAGCAGCTGGAGGACCGAGACGAGGAGCATGATCCCGCCCCACTGGACGAACAGCGAGATCGTGTCGACGTCCGACGTCACCCGCGAGACGAGGGACCCACGACGTTCCGTGCTCTGGGAGAGCACCGACAGGTCGTGCACGTGCCGGAACGCCTTGACGCGCAGCGTCGCGAGGCCCGCCTCCGTGCTCCGGAAGAGCCGGACGTTGACGAGTGCCGAGCAGAGCCCCGCGACGAGGAGGATCACGGCGGCAGCGCCGACGAGGGTGAGCACCCGTCGCTCGTCGACACCACCGTCGGCGAGGATGCCGGTGTCGACCGTCTGCTGGACCGCCAGCGGCACGACGACGCGACCTGCTGCGGCGAGGACGGCCAGGACGAGCGTGATGACGGCGCCGTCGAGGATCTCGGGCGAGACCCGCAGGCCGTGGCGCAGCGTCGCGACCACGCCGGCCTCGCTCGCCGACGCGATCGATCCGTGCGCGGTCTGAGTGCTCGGTGTGGTGACCTTCCTCGTCGTCATTCCTCGTCCTGTCGTCGTGCGGCCTCGCGCTGGTAGGCGAGAGCGAGGTCGCGGTACCCGGGGTCGCGCTCGAGAAGCTCGTCGTGCGTGCCGACGTCGACCACCCGGCCGGCCTCGAGGTGGACGACCCGGTCGGCGAGCGCGACGCTCGACATGCGGTACGCCACCATGACCACGGTGGTCCCGGACGTCTCGCGCAGTCCCGCGAGGATCGACCGCTCGACCTCCGGGTCCACCGCCGAGGTCGCGTCGTCGAGGACGAGGAGCGCTGGCCTGCGGACGAGAGCGCGCGCGATGGCGACGCGCTGACGCTGACCTCCCGAGAGGTTCGCCCCACGTTCTCCGAGCGGGGCGTCGAGCCCTTCGGGCAGCGCGCGCACGACGTCGTCGACCCGGGCGAGACGCAGGGCTGCCCAGACCGCCGCGTCATCCGGTCGCGCGGGGTCGTCGTCGTCCGCGAGCGTGACGTTGGCGCGGATCGTGTCCTCGAAGATGAACGTCGACTGCGCGACGAGCGCGACAGCGCTCGTCAGGCTGCGGGGTGTCAACGACCGGACGTCCGCGCCGTCGAGGAGCACCTGACCGCTCGTCGGGTCGGAGAGCCTGCTCAGCAGGGAGACGAGCGTGGTCTTTCCCGCACCCGTCTGGCCGACGACCGCCACGGTGCTCCCGGCGGGGACGGTCACCGAGACGTCGCGCACGAGGTGCGCCTCGCCGGTCGGCAGCCGGACGGACACACCCACGTCGACGAGGTCGACGCGGGCACCACGAACCTCGCCGACGGACGCCGCACGCTCGGTGGTGCCGTCCACGAGCGCACCACGGGCGTCGAGCACCTGGCTGATCCGGTCGTGCCCCACGAGACCGCGGGGCAGCTCTCCGAGCACCCAGCCGAACGCCCGGACGGGCACCGCCATCATCGTGAGCAGGTACGCGGCGGAGACGATGTCGCCGGTCTCCACGTGCCCACCCGCTGCGCGGACGGTGCCCACGCCGAGGACGAGGAGGGTGCCGAGGGACGGCAGGAACTCGATGACGGGGTCGAAGAACGCTCGGACGGTCCCGACCCGGACGTTGGCCTCGCGCAGCTCGTCCGTGCCGCGGGCGAAGCGACGCTCCTCGCGCTCCTCGGTGCCGAGCGCCTTGACGAGGAGAGCCGCCTCGAAGCTCTCGTGGGCGACGTCCGCAACCTGGGCCCTCAGGTGCTGGGCACGCGTGATCGCCGGGGACATGTACCGCTGGAAGACGACGTTCACCGCCACCGCGAGCGGCAGGACGCTCAGCGCGGCGACAGCCAGCCACACGTCGATGCTCAGGAGCGCGACTGCCGCGACGACGATCATCACGCACACCCCGAGGGCGAACGGCAACGGGTTGAAGACCCCGGTCGCCGCCTCGACGTCCGAGCTGACGTTCGACAGGAGCTGACCCGTCGGGTGGGCGCGGTGCCACGACACGGGCAGCTCGAGATAGCGGCCCGTCACAGCCCGTCGGTGACGGGCCTGGAGGTTCGCGAGCCCGACGCCGGCGAGGATGCGCCGTGCGGCGACGCTCAGCGCGAGGCAGAGCGCGACGCCGGCGAGCGCTAGGCCGCCGAGCCAGATGGCATCCACGTCCGCGGTGCCCTCGAGCGCCGGGAGCACGAGCCGGTCGGTCACCTCACCGAGCACGCGGCTGACCGCGACGGTGAGGCCACCGAAGAGTGCGGAGGCGAGGATCGCCCAGACGTAGACGCGCCACTCGTCCCTGATGCCGCGGGTGATGAGAAGGACTGACCGACGGGTCCGTGACCCCTGGAGGGCGTGCACACTCACGAAGCCGATGTCCTTCCGATGGGAAGGTCGATCCTCTCACAGCCCGCTGCGCCGGATCGTGCCACCATTGCGACCATGCGGACCTCCTGGAACGAACTGGAACGTGCTCATCTCGCTCAGGCGCTCGCGACCGCCGGTCCCGGCGCCCCGACGCTCTGCGAGGGATGGAGCACCGAGCACCTCGCGGCGCACGTGGTGCTGCGCGAGCGCAAGCCGTGGGCCGTCCGGGGCGCCACCTTCGAGCGCACCGTCGCCGAGGCGAGGGATCGTCCGACGTTCGACACCCTCGTGACGACCTTCGCAGGAACGCCTCCTGTGTGGAGCCCCGCGCGCTGGGCGGGCGAGCCGATGAACCTCGTCGAGTATTACGTTCACCTGCAGGACGTCGTGCGGGCGGGCCCGGCCGACGGCACCCTGCTCGATCCCGAGCCGGCGCACGAGCGTGCCCTGTGGTCACACCTCAGGCCCGCCGCGCGGCTCCTGTACCGGTCCGCACCGGTGGGTGTGGTCCTCGAGGTCGTCGGCGGTCCACGAGCCGTCGCGCGCAAGCCCAGGTCGGGCACAGGGAGCGTCGTCGTCACGGGTCGCCCGAGCGAGCTCGTCCTGCACGCGTTCGGTCGTGGCGCGGTGGCCGACGTCACCGTCTCGGGTGCATCGCACGACGTCGCCGCGTTGGCCGCGCGCTTCCCCGCACCGCCGCAGCGCGCCTGAGCCGCGCCCGGTCCGAGGGGTCGCGCGGTCGTTCAGCGGCGGACCTCGACGCCGGCGCTCGCCATCGCGTCCTTGACCTCACGGATCGAGAGCTTGCCGAAGTGGAAGACGCTCGCGGCCAGGACCGCGTCGGCTCCGGCCTGCGCTGCTGCGACGAAGTCGTCCGTGGTGCTCGCACCACCGCTCGCGATGAGCGGGACGCCGACCTCTCGACGGACGAGGGAGAACATCTCGAGGTCGTACCCGCCGTAGGTGCCGTCGGCGTCCATGGAGTTGAGGAGGATCTCCCCGGCCCCGAGCTCCGCAGCCTGCGTCGCCCATCGAAGAGCGTCGATGCCCGTGCCGTGTCGACCACCGTGCGTCGTCACCTCGAACCCCGACTCCGTGCGCGTGTCCCCGCTGACACGACGCGCATCGATGGAGAGGACCAGCACCTGGCTGCCGAAGCGGTCGGCGATCTCCGCGAGGAGCTCAGGCCGCGCGATCGCCGCCGTGTTCACCCCGACCTTGTCAGCACCGGCGCGCAGCAGCCGGTCGACGTCGTCCGCGCTGCGGACACCACCGCCGACCGTCAGCGGGATGAACACCTGCTCGGCCGTGCGTCGCACCACGTCGTAGGTCGTCTCCCGGTCCCCCGAGGACGCCGAGACATCGAGGAACGTCAGTTCGTCAGCACCGCCGGCGTCGTACGTACGGGCGAGCTCGACCGGGTCCCCCGCGTCGCGGAGGTTCTCGAAGTTGACGCCCTTGACGACACGGCCCGCATCGACGTCGAGACACGGGATCACTCGGACTGAGACGGACATCTGCTGCTGCTTCCTCGCGGGTGTGGACGCCCGGAGGTCCGTGCTGAGGCCGGAGGCCGCGCGGGCGTCGTCAGACGGCGGCGAAGGTCTCGCCCACCGGGGTGTACCTATGCTGGCGGTGAGACCGCCAGGATGTCGACCACATAGACGAGCGTCTCGGCCGAGAGGTCGTTCCCGCTCGGACCGAAACCCAGACCGGGTGGGACGACGAGCATGACCTGGCTGCCGACCGGCAGGTCGACGAGGCCCTCGTCGAACCCCTCGATGAGCTGGTCCGCCCCCAGCGTGACCGTCTCCGGCAGGAGATCGGCTCCCCACGTCGTGTCGAACACCTCTCCCGTCGACCACTTGACGGCGACGAACTGGATGACGACCTTCTGACCAGCCGTGACCTGCTCCCCCGTCCCACGGATCAGCTGCTGCACGACAGGGCTCGGCGGCGGGAGCGCACCGGCCGGAACCGTGACCGTCGGTGCACCGGCCTCGTCGAGAGTGACCGTCGGCAGCCCCTCGCCCAAGGTCCTCGGCTCGCCCACCGCACGGGTGGGAAGGATGTCGATGCTCATGACGAGCGGGGTACCGTCCGCCTCGACGACGTGCAGCAGTCGTGTGCCGACCGTCTTCCCGCTCAGCACGGTGTAGAGATCCGTGCCGATGGCTTCCGGCGTGAGGAGGTACGGCTGGGGCACCGAGGCGAAGTCGTCACGCACGACCGTCGCGTCCGTCGCGTTCTCGGAGTAGATGCTCAGGAGAACGGGCTGGTTCTCGGCGACGGGCTCGCCGTCACCCTCCCAGACGACCTCGGTCGACGGCTCCTCGACGACCAGCGGGACCGTGTACGTGAAGACCGGTGCCTGGCCGCCGGTCCCGGAGATCTCGACGAGCGGAGCGGTCGTGGTCGTGGTCGTCGGCGCATCCTCGGGGGACGGCCCGCACCCGCTCACCACCAGGCAGAGCCCGAGCGAGAGGGCACACAGGCCGGATCTGACCGTTCGCATTCTCGAGTGGCGCATGGGGACCTATCCTACCGAGGCGCGCGAGCAGTCGGCGCCGAGAGCTACATGCTCTCGATGAGCCGCTCCACCCGCTCGTCGACACTCTGGAAGGGGTCCTTGCACAGGACGGTGCGCTGCGCCTGGTCGTTGAGCTTGAGGTGGACCCAGTCGACCGTGTAGTCACGCTTGGCCTCCTGCGCCTTGCGGACGAAGTCTCCACGCAGCTTCGCACGCGTGGTCTGCGGCGGGACCGCGGTGGACTCGAGCACCTCGATGTCGCTCGCCACCCGCTCGACCATCCCCCGGGCCGCCAGGAGGTTGTAGAGACCCTCGGTCCGAGAGATGTCGTGGTACGCGAGGTCGAGGCGAGCGATCCGCGGATCGCCGAGCTCGATCGAGTGCTTCTCCTGGTACCGACGGATGAGCCGGTGCTTGATGACCCAGTCGAGCTCGCGCTCGACCGGCGTGAGGTCCCCGGACTGCAGGGCGAGGAGCCCACGCTCCCAGAGGTCGAACACCTGCTTGTCCGTGGACGAGATCTCTCCGCTCGCCTCGACGAAGTCACGGACCCGGACGAGGTACTCCTGCTGCAGGTCGACCGCGGTCACGGTACGACCCGACGCCAGCACGACCGGGGCCTTGCCGGTCATGTCATGGCTGATCTCCCGGATCGCGCGGATCGGGTTCTCCAGGGCCATGTCCCGCATCGGGATGCCCGCCTCGATGACGCGCAGCACCATGTCGGTCGCGCCGACCTTGAGCATCGTCGTGGGCTCCGCCATCGACGAGTCGCCCACGATGACGTGCAGCCGGCGGTAGCGCTCCGCATCGGCGTGCGGCTCGTCCCGCGTGTTGATGATGGGCCGCGAGCGCGTCGTCGCGCTGGAGACCGCCTCCCAGATGTGGTCGGCACGCTGCGACAGGCAGAAGGTCGCTCCGCGCGGCCCGGGCAGCACCTTGCCCGCACCCGTGAGGATCTGCCGCGTGATGAGGAAGGGGACGAGGATGTCCGCGAGCCGCGAGAAGTCGCCCTGCCTCCGGACGAGGTAGTTCTCGTGGCACCCGTAGGAGTTGCCTGCGGAGTCGGTGTTGTTCTTGAAGAGGTGGATCGTGCCCGGGATCGACTCGAGCTCGAGGCGGCTCTGCGCATCGGCCACGAGGCCTTCGAGGATGCGCTCGCCGCCGCGGTCATAGGCGATGAGCTGACGCACGTCGTCGCACTCTGCAGTGGCGTACTCGGGATGGGAGCCGACGTCGAGGTAGAGGCGCGAGCCGTTGCGCAGGAACACGTTGGAGGACCGCCCCCAGGCGACGACCTTGCGGAAGAGGTACCGCGCGACCTCGTCGGGCGAGAGCCCGTGACCGTCCGGTGCGGCGCACGTCACGCCGTACTCCGTCTCGAGGCCGAAGATGCGACGCGTGCTCATCGCTGCACCCCCTGGGCGTCGAGGAGCTCGTCGAGGGCAGGCCCTGCGAGGCGCTTGAACGCACGTCGCGGACGATCCCGGTCGAGGATCGCGACCTCGAGGCTCGCCGGCGAGATCTCCCGGGGCGAGGCGTCGGCCTCGTCGCCGGTGGCCGGCGTCGCGAGCACGCGCCGGACGAGGGCGAGCACCTCGGCCAGCGAGAGGTCCGGCCGCCACCCGTCGCCGAGCACCTCGCCGAGCTGCTCCGACTGACCGCCGATGACGACCGCGCCGTGCTCGTCGGCCACAGAACCGTCGTAGGACAACCGGTAGATCTGGTCCTGCGCGGCGGTCCGACCCACCTCCGCGACGATGAGCTCGACCTCGAGCGGCTTCGACTCGGTCGTGAAGACGGTCCCGAGCGTCTGCGCGTACGCGTTCGCGAGCCCGCGCGCGTTGACGTCGGCCCGGTCGTAGGAGAATCCGCGCAGGTCCGCGTAGCGGACGCCGGCCACACGCAGGTTCTCGAACTCGTTGTACTTCCCGACGGCCGCGAACGCGATGCGGTCGTAGATCTCCGAGATCTTGTGCAGCGCGCGCGAGGGGTTCTCCGTCGCGAACGCGATGCCGCCCTCGTACGCGGCGACGACGACGGACCGGCCGCGCGCGATGCCCTTGCGGGCATAGTCGGCCCGGTCCTTCATGAGCTGTTCGGGCGAGACGTAGAACGGCATGCTCACAGCAGGTCACCCCCGTGGCGCGGTGCGTGGCTCGCACGAGCGACGCGGGACTGCTCGGTGCGCGACGCGAGGATCGCGTCGACCGTCTCCTCGAGCTCGGCGTCCGGCACCCGCCGGAAGCCCGTAGCGCCGATGGTCGCGACGACCGGCCAGATCTTGCGGACGGTGTCCGGCCCACCGGTCGCGGAGTCGTCGTCGGCCGCGTCGACCAGCGACTCGACAGCCACCCGGACGGCAGCTGCCGCATCCAGTCCAGGTCGCCAGAGCTTCTTGAGCGCCCCCCGGGCGAAGACCGAGCCGGAGCCGACGCTGTGGTGCTCCAGCTCCTCGTAGCGTCCACCCGTGACGTCGTAGGAGAAGATCCGTCCGACGTGTGCCGCGAGGTCGTACCCGGCGAAGAGCGGGACGACAGCCAGGCCCTGCATCGCGAGGGCGAGGTTCCCGCGGATCATCGTCGAGAGCCGGTTCGCCTTGCCGTCGAGAGAGAGGAGCGTGCCCTCGATCTTCTCGTAGTGCTCGAGCTCGAGCTGGAAGAGACGCACGAGCTCCAGCGCGATCCCGGCTGATCCGGCGATCCCCACCGCGGAGTACTCGTCTGCTGCGAAGACCTTCTCGATCTCGCGGTTGGCGATCATCGACCCCATCGTCGCGCGCCGGTCCCCCGCCATGACGACACCACCGTCGAAGGTCGCGGCGACGATCGTGGTCGCCCGCGGGCTCGCAGGGACGTCACCGTGCGGGAGCGGGCGGCCGCCCGGCAGCATGGCCGGCGAGTGGGACGCCAGGAAGTCGACGAACGACGACGTGCCCGGTGTCGTGAACGCTCGAGGGAGACGGCCCGTCGGTTCCTCCGTCATGCGGCCTACTGCCCGCCCTTCTGGACGAATCCTCTGACGAAGGACTCGGCGTTCGTCTCGAGGACGTCGTCGATCTCGTCGAGGAGCGCATCGACCTCCGCGTCACGCACGACCGGCGCGCTCGTGGGGGCCGGTGCCGGGTCGACGTCGTCGGGCGTCCGATCCTGCGGAGAGTGCTGCTGGTGTTCCTGACCTGACATGTGCTCCTCCTACCGTCCGCGCACAACTGTGACGAACTCCCATCTAACCTCATCGACGCCCCGACCGAGCAAGTGTCCACAGGCTCCGGCGGCAGATGCACGCCGGCAGCAGCACGTACGGCAGGATCAGGCCCCATGACGACGACACGATCGGCCGGACAGGCCTCGCAGTGGTTCGACAGGGCCCTGCTGACGGACGCCTCACGGTGCCCGGCCTGCGGCGCAGCCCTCGCGGGACCGCGGTGCGGCGCCTGCGGGCTCTCCCTCGTCGGCCCCGGGGGCACGGAGCTGTGGGACGTCTCGACCCGCGCCGCCAGCCTGCTCGATCGTCGTGACACCCTCATCAGGACGATGCGCAGCACTGGTCGTGCGCACGCCATGCCGGCGCAACAGCCACCTCTCGCGCGCCCGTCGCAGACACCTGCCGTGTCGCCGGGCGCTGCGTACCTGCCACCCGGGGTCCCCGTCCCGCGCATCGCGGTGCCCCACCAGCCGCCGACGCCCCACCAGGCACCAGCACCGAGGGCGAGCTGGCCGCTCCAGAACGTCCTCCTCGGGCTCGGTGCGCTGCTCCTCGCGGGCGCGAGCATCGTCTTCCTCGCCTTCGCGTGGGGCGTCATGCCGCTCGGTCTCCGCGCCACCGTCATCGCCGTCGTCACCGCGGCCGTCTTCGGCGCCGCCACGCTCGCGGGCCGCAAGGGGCTGTCCTCGTCCGCGGACGCCATCGCGGCGCTCGGATCGCTGCTCGTGGTCCTCGACGCGTGGGCACTCCACGCGACCGGTCTGGTGCCGCAACCGGACGGAGCCACGTTCGCGGCCGTGGCCGCTCTCGGGTCGGCAGCGGCGCTCGTCGGGCTCGGTGTCCTCCTGCGGCTCGACGTCCCTCGCACGGTCGGCTGCATCCTGCTGCCGGTCGCACCTCTCCTCCTCAGCCTGGACGCGCGCACGGTGAGCCTGGGAACGCTGCTCGTGGTCTTCGCGGTCATCGCGTGCGGCATCCAGTTCACCGGCTTCTGCGACCGGCGGGCTGCACCCGTCCTGCGGGTGCTGGCCATGGTCCTCATGGCGCTCGCGCTGCTCCTGACGGTCGTGGTCCTGCTCGTCGACGGCCCGCTCGCGACAGCAGGAGTCCTCGTCGTCGTCGCCGTCGTCTCCCACGCGTGGTCGTGGCTCCTCCGATCACGGAGCACGGTGTGGTCGATCGCCGCCGGCTCGAGCCAGACCCTCGCCGTCGTGTGCCTGGCCCTCGCCCTCGCAGGCGACGTCGTGAGCGCGTCCTCGCTGTGGGTCGTCCCGCTGGGCGCCCTCGCCGGCGCAGCGAGCATGGTCCTCCTCGTCCGCCTCCTCCCTCGACTGGACTCCGGTGGCTCGACTGCGGGGTGGTGCGTCTTCTTCGCGACGACCGCACTCCCGTCGCTCACCATCGTCCTGCTCATGCTCTCGGTGCTGGGGAACGGCCCTGTCTCCCCGGACCTGCAGCCCACGCTGTGGGCAGGGCTGCTGGGAGTCGTCGTGGCACTGGGCGGAGCGTGCGTGCACGCGGCTGTCGACCGTCCGACGCTGCCGTCGACGCCCGCGCCCGCACCCGCACCCGCACCCGCGCCCGCACCCGCACCAATGCTGTGGACGGCTCCCGGACACCCCGGAGGGCCGTCGGGCGGGTTCACGACCAGACGGGCCGTGCTCAGGCCCGCGCCCTGGTATGCGGCCCTCCTCGTCCTCGGTGTCGCACTGCTCCTGACGGAACCCGCTCTCGTCGTCGCCTACTGGCTCGTCGTCCCGCTGGTGCTCGTCGTCGCAGCCGGACGCCGTCTTCCGCGCGAGTGGTCCACGGCACTGCGCACCACCTGTCTCACGGCCGTCGGGCTCGCGATCCTCCTGAGCGTCGACCTGGCCACCGGCACTGCGGCCACGGTCACGGACCGCGACGGCGGGCTGCTGCTCGCCGCCTCGCTCGGCACGCTCATGACCGTCCTTCTCGTCGCCCGGTCCTGGGTCGGGGGCACGACCACGGTTGCGCAGCCGGCCCAGGACTCTCGGGCCGGTCTCCTGCTCGTCGCGCTCGTCGTCGGGGCAGCAGGCGCTGCCACCGCGCTGGGTTCGGCCACGGCCGAGCCCAGCGCCGCCTGGCCGGGTGCGACACTGCCGCTCGTCCTGCTGGCTCTCGGGATCCTCGCGGTCGCCGACAACTCCGTCCGGGACGCCACCGGGCAGGTCAGGGTTCTCTCCTGGACGATCACGGCACCGGACGTGCACGCGGTCCTCGGTGCGACGACCGCCGTCAACGCCCTCGCGATCGTCGCAACAGCACTCACCCCAGGCGGGTGGCTCGTGGCCACACCCTCAGCCGACGCACCACCGCCATGGGTCACCGTCCTGGCACTCACGAGCGTGACCCTGCTCGCAGTCCTCGCCGGTGCGCTCGCCCTCGGTTCTCGGCAGTCCGTCCGGCCGGTCGCGGTCGTCGCCGGCGCGGCCGCGACACCGGTGCTGGCCGTCCTCGCCGCTCTCACCGTGCGCCCCCTCGTCGCCGACCGTGCGATCGAGTGGGAGATCATCAGCCTCGTCGTCGTCGCACTCTTCCCGATCGTCGCCGGCACACGCAGGACCGGCGACGCCCGTGTGCGGAACGCCATGGAGACGAGCTCCGTGGCCCTCGGGCTCCTCGTCCTCCTCCTCGTCGCCGTCCATCGGCCCGTGGACGTCCTCACGGTGGCCCTCGTCATCGCTGCGACCGCCACCGCGGCCTGGGCGTTCATGCCCGGCCGCGCTCGTGCGGGCTGGTTCGCGCTCGCGCTCGCCATCAGCGCATCGTGGAACGCACTCGGGTCAGGAGGGATCGAGACGGTCGAGGCGTACACGGCACCCGGCGCTCTCGTCCTCGCCGCGGTCGGTGCACACGCCGTGCGGCACCGACGACGTGCCGGTCGCGATCTGCTCCTCGCGGGCTGCACGATCCTCCTGCTGCCGACCGTCCTCCTCGCCCCGGGCTCGACCCAGTGGCGCTCTCTCGCGGTCCTCGCAGCCCTCGTCGTCGTCGCGGCCGGGGTTCTCGTCGCCGGGGAGCTCCGCGTCGCACGCGCGAGCAGCCACGAGGGCACCACCGGTCCAGCCGAGACCCGGGGCGCCGCGCTCGGCGGTCCGGCTCCGGTCCGAGCGGTGGTGCCCGGCCTCACCACGTGGTTCCTCCTGCTCGGCCTCGTCGTCGCCGTGATCGGTGTCGCCGGTCGTTCCGCGGTCCTCGCTACGGCGTGGGCAGCTCTGCACGGCCGCGGGACCGCGATGTCGCAGGACCACGCCCGGTCCCTGCTCTCCGACACCGCCGCCCAGCCCGGTCTGTGGATCGGCCTGGCTGCGCTCACCGTCTCCGGCTTCTCCTGGCTGCTCGCCCGGGAGTGGCCGTGGGCACCGACCGCGGGGCCTCGCAGCTGGGCTGCGAGCCTCACGGCTCTCACGCTCACGGTCCCCGCGTGGACCCTGGTGGCGAGCGGCTCGCTCGGCGACACCGGCACCCTCTGGACCGTCGTGTCCCTCGTCATGGTGTGGGGTGCCGTCGCACTCCTCGGGACACCGCCCGGACTGCCTCGCGTCGGCTCGCGGGCGGAGTTCCTGCGCCGCGCCGTCCCGCCGCTCGTCGCCGCCTACGCGGTCGCCCTCGGGCTCACGTCCTCCACCGCGGTGCCACCCGACCTCATGCTCACGCTCGTCGGGGTCTTCGTCGCGGTCGCGGCGGTCCGCGCAGCCATCGTCGAATCGGCCGTCCCCACATGGAGCACCGTCAGCTATGGCGTCTTCGCGACGCTCGCACCGGTCACCGTCACGCTCATGAGCGACCCTGAGGGCTGGCGCGTCGCGCTCGGCGTCCTCACCGCCTGCGGCTGGCTGCTCGCCGGGCTCCGGATGCGCTGGCAGGCGCCCGTCGCGATCGGTGCCGCCGCCCTCGTCCTCCAGGTGGTCGTCCTCGCCGGGCCGCCCGCTCTCGCAGCGCTCACCGGTATCCCGGGATGGGTGGTCCTCGCCGTGACCGGCCTCGTGCTCCTCACGCTCGGGCTCACCTACGAGCGTCAGATCACGACCGCTCGAGCAACCCTGCGCCGGTACGCCGAGCTCCGGTAGACCGCCCGGTCGGAACGGTCGCGACAGCTAGGCCAGGAGCGCCGCGAGGAACTCGCCGGGGTCGGTCGTCGACTCGAAGAGGCGACCCACGTGCTCCTGCGTCCCACGCCACGGATCCATCATCGGCACCCGCTGCAGGGACGCGGCGCCCGGGATGTCGAAGATCACGGAGTCCCAGCTCGCGGCCGAGACAGCGTCACCGAACCGAGCCATCGCCTCCCCGCGGAAGAACGCCCGGGTGTCGCGCGGCGGATGGGCGACGGCCCACCCGACCTCGGCATCCTCGACCAGCCGCTCGACAGCACCGGCGCTCACGAGCCGGTGGTAGATCCCTCGCTCGGGGCGCACGTCCGACCACTGGATGTCCATCGCTGCGAGCCGCGGGTGGTCCCACTCGAGCCCGTCGCGCGAGCGCAGCCCCTCGAGGAGCCGGAGCTTGGCCACCCACTCGACGTCCCGTGCGCACGACTCACGGTCCGCGGCGAGCCGCCGGAGCACGGACGCCCACCGGTCGAGGACCGACGAGGTGTCGTCGTCCCACCCGTCGACGGCGTCCAGCGCCCGGCGCACCGCCGCGACGTGGAGCTCCTGGATCTCCAACGCGGTGAGCCTGCGGCCGTCCGCGAGCACGAGAGGCGCAGTGAGGTCGAGGTCGCGACTGACGATGCGCACCGCACCGACGGGGTCCGCCAGCCGGAGCGCAGCGAGCTCTCCCCGCAGACCGGGGACCGCATCGAGGTTCTCGAGCGCCCAGAGCACGAGCGACGTGGTGCCGAGCTTGAGGAAGGTCGCGGTCTCGAAGAGGTTGGCGTCACCGATGATGAGGTGGAGCCGGCGCCACCTCGACCGGTCGGCGTGCGGCTCGTCGCGGGTGTTGATGATCGGCCGACGCAAGGTGGTCTCGAGCCCGACCTCCGCCTCCATGTAGTCGGCGCGCTGGGAGAGCTGGAACCCGGGCTCCGCCCCGGTCGCCCCGATCCCCACCCGGCCCGAGCCGGCGAAGACGTTCCGGGTGACGAGGAAGGCCGTGAGGAGCTCGACGATGTCGCTGAACGGCACGTCGCGATCGACGAGGAAGTTCTCGTGCGTGCCGTAGCTCGCCCCCTTGCCGTCGGTGTTGTTCTTGTAGAGCTGGACGTCGACGTTCATCGTCCCGGCCACCTCGCGGGCAGCGGTGAGCATGATCCGCTCCCCCGCCACGTCCCAGCGCACGGCGTCGAGCGGGTTGCTCACCTCGGGCGACGCGTACTCGGGGTGAGCGTGGTCGACGTAGAGGCGCGCACCGTTCGTGAGGATCGCGTTGGCGGCGCTGGGGTCGTCGTACTCCTCGGTCGTCGGCCGGTCGATGATCTCCAGCCGGGCGTGGTCGCCCGGAGCCCCGGGGACCGGGCCTGCGGGCGCCGGGTTCCGCGGGTCGTCCGTGAGCATCGACGGGTGCGCAGACGCGCGCTGCACGTGGAAGCCCCGCGCATCGAGCAGCGGGTCCTCGTCGACGTAGTCCCACCGGGCCCGGCCTCGCGCGGACGAGCTGATCGCCCGGTAGGCCATGACCACCTGGCTCGACATGAGCATCGGGTTCGCCATCGGGTTCCCGCGCTGGAGCACGCCGTACTCGGTCTCGATCCCCATCACGCGTCGCACAGTCACGGGTCAACCGTAGTGCCCGGCGCCGACCGGACCTGACGAGGACCGTCCGACGGACGGTTCAGAGGTACTGGCCGGTGTTCGTCACCGTGTCGATCGTGCGGCCGGACGCGGTCTTCCCCTTGCCCGTCTTGTCCTGGACGATCGTCCGGATGAAGACGATGCGCTCGCCCTTCTTCCCGGAGATGCGCGCCCAGTCGTCGGGGTTCGTCGTGTTGGGAAGGTCCTCGTTCTCCTTGAACTCGTCGACGCACGCGGTGATGAGGTGCTCGACGCGGATCCCGCGCTGTCCGGTGGCGAGGAAGTCCTTGATCGCCGACTTCTTCGCCCTGTCGACGATGTTCTGGATCATCGCCCCCGAGCTGAAGTCCTTGAAGTAGAGGGTCTCCTTGTCTCCGGAGGCGTAGGTGACCTCGAGGAACTGGTTCTCCTCGCTGTCGGTGTACATCCGCTCGACGACGCGCTGGATCATCGCCTCGAACGCCGCTGCGGCGTCGCCGTCGTGCTCGGCCAGGTCGCCCGCGTGGAGGGGCAGGTCCGGCGTGAGGTACTTGCCGAAGATCTCCCGCGCACCTTCCGCGTCGGGGCGCTCGATCTTGATCTTCACGTCGAGCCGGCCGGGCCGCAGGATGGCGGGGTCGATCATGTCCTCGCGGTTGGACGCGCCGATGACGATGACGTTCTCGAGGCGCTCGACCCCGTCGATCTCGCTGAGCAGCTGCGGCACGATCGTCGTCTCGACGTCGGAGGACAGGCCCGTACCGCGGGTGCGGAAGAGCGACTCCATCTCGTCGAAGAACACGACGACCGGGTTCCCCTGCGACGCCTTCTCCCGCGCTCGGGCGAAGATGAGACGGATATGGCGCTCGGTCTCGCCGACGTACTTGTTGAGGAGCTCCGGGCCCTTGATGTTGAGGAAGTAGCTCTTCGACTGGGTGGAGGTCTCGACGACGGTCCCGCCCTCCCCGCCATCGAGCGCGGCCTTCTCCGCGGCGCGGCGGTCCACCGCCGCGGCCAGCGAATGGGCCACCGCCTTCGCGATGAGCGTCTTTCCGCAACCGGGTGGCCCGTACAGCAGGATCCCCTTGGGCGGTCGGAGGCCGTGCTCGCGGAACAGGTCCGGGTGGTTGAACGGCAGCTCCACCGCGTCACGGATCTGCTCGATCTGCGGTCCGAGCCCGCCGATGTCCGTGTACTCGATGTCCGGCACCTCCTCGAGGACGAGGTCCTCGACCTCGGCCGTGGGGATGCGCTCGTAGACGAAGCCGGCCCGCGGGTCGATCGTCAGGGCGTCGCCGACGCGCAGCGGACCGTCGGCGAGGGGCCCCGCGAGACGGACGACGCGTTCGTCGTCCGCGCGGCCGACGACGAGCGCACGACCGTCGTCGAGCAGCTCCTTGACCGTGACGAGCTCACCGACCATCTCGTAGCCACCGGCGGCGACGACGGTGAGCGCCTCGTTGAGCTTGACCTCCTGGCCGGGACGGATGCTCTCGAGGTCGACGGCAGGGCTCGCGCCGACATGCATCTTGCGACCGGCGGACATGATGTCGACCGTGCCGTCCTCGTGCGCGCCGAGGAAGACCGCGTAGGTCCCAGGTGGCTTCGCGAGGTCGTCGATCTGCTGCTGGAGCTCGACGATCTTCCCGCGGGCCTCCCCCAGGACCTGGGCGAGGCGCTCGTTCTGGGCGGAGAGCGTCGCGAGGCGCCGGGCCTGCTCGTCGCGTTCCCCCCGGAACGACGTCGCTGACATGTCACTCATGTGGGTGCACCTCTTCCGCTGTGAGAGCATCGAGTCGTCCGCTACCGGAGCAACGACCTTGTCATACATCCTCGCCCGGTGCGGGACCGTCCGCATCAACGTCGTGTGTCGGTCCGGTAACACCGGACGCGTCGAGCGCCTGGCCCACGTCCCGGCGCACGCGGCGCACCTTCTTGTCGGAGACGGCACGCTCGCCGAGCTCCTCTGGGCTCCACTCGCCGTCGACCGGGTACGCGCCCTTCGACGGCCTGCGGCGACGCACCGGGGCGTCGATCCCGTCGGCCATCCGACGGCTCTTGAGGAGGAAGCCGGTGTGCCCGACCATCCGGTGCTCGGGGCGCACCGCGAGCCCTTCGATGTGCCAGCCGCGGATCATCGTCTCCCACGCCTCAGGCTCGGTGTACCGGCCGTCGGCGCGCAGCTCCTCGCCCAGGCGGGAGAGCTGCGTGGTCGTCGCGACGTAGCAGATGAGCACCCCGCCCGGAGCGAGCGCGACGGCCGAGGCCTCGAGGTTCTCCCAGGGCGCGAGCATGTCGAGGACGATCCGGTCCACCGAGCCCGGAGCCGCGACCTCGGGCAGCACGTCCGAGAGGTCACCGATGGAGAGCTCCCAGGCGGGGTGCGGCCCGCCGAAGAAGAGCTCGACGTTCCCGCGGGCGATGTCGGCGAAGTCCTCGCGACGCTCGATGGAGTGCAACGAGCCGCCGTCGCCGACGGCGCGAAGGAGCGACATCGTCAGCGCACCGGAGCCGACGCCCGCCTCGATGACGCGCGCGCCGGGGAAGATGTCCGCCATCGCGACGATCTGGCCGGCGTCCTTGGGGTAGACCACCGCGGCACCGCGTGGCATGGAGAGCGTGTAGTCGCTGAGCAGCGGCCGCAGGGCGAGGTAGTCGATCCCTGACGTCGTGGTGACGACGGAGCCTTCGCTCGTGCCGATGATGTCGTCGTGCTGGAAGTAGCCGCGGTGCGTGTGAAAGGAGGCCCCGGCGGCGAGGGTGATCGTGTGGAGCCGGCCCCGGGGGTCGGTGAGCTGCACCCGGTCGCCCACGCGGAACGGGCCGCGCCGCATGGCCGCTCCGGTGGGGGCGACCCCGTCGTCCGGCGCGCTGCCCGCGAGCGCCGCGGAGGGTTCGAGCGGGGCGGTCGGAGCGTCGAGCGGGGCGGGTGGCACGGTGTTCACGTCATCAGTCACAACGGGTCAGTCTAGGTGCATGGCTCGCGCGACGTCCGTCACGCGCAGCAGCCCGACCACCTGCGGGCCGTCCGTCACGGCGAGAGTGCTCGTCTGGCGGGCCGCGCGCACGACGGCCGAGTGGAGCGCGATGCCGCGCAGCCCGACGTCGACGAGGGAGCCCGGTGGCAGGGCGACGCCGACCGACCAGGCCGGCGTCGAGGAGGCCACGGCGGAGGGGACACCGGCCAGCGCGTCCTCGTCGACGTAGCCCACGGGGTGACCGTCGGTCGTCAGGACGCACGCGACGGCGACGTCCACCGACCCGGCCTGGACGGCCGCGAGGACGTCCGCGACGCTCCCGCGAGCGTCGACCGCGACCGCGGGGCGGGCCAGGGCCCGCGGGTCCAGCGCCTCGGCCTGAGCCCGCACGCGGCTCGCCGCGAGCGCCTGCGACGCCGCGGACCACATGAACGCTCCGATGAACGCAGCCCACACGACCATGAGGAGGTTGACCTCCTGGCCGCGCAGACCAGGGACGGAGATGGCGGCGACGACGACGAGGACGGCCAGGACGCGACCCGTCCATGCCGCGACGGACGTCCCGGTGAGCCGTGACCCGGTCGCGCGCCAGACGACGGCCTCGACGACCTGCCCACCGTCGAGCGGGAGACCGGGCAGGAGGTTGAACACACCGACGGCGGCATTGGCGTAGGCCGTGACGTAGAGCAGGAGGGCGACGAGCCCCGCGCCGTCCTGGACGACGTAGCCCCACCAGGCGACGAGCGCGATCGAGATGTTCGTCAGCGGACCCACGACCGCGACGAGACCGCTGGAGAACGGGGTCGAGCTCGTGTCGGTGAACGCCGTGTGTCCACCCCAGAGCGTCAGCGCCAGCTCCCGGACCCGCATCCCTCGGGACCGCGCGACGAGAGCGTGCGCGAGCTCGTGGAGGAACACGGAGAGCATGAGGAGCGCGACGACCACGAAAGAGCCGACGAGCGCCCTCGAACCGAGCGACGGCGCCATGGAGCGCACGGTCGGCAGGAAGAGGACGGTGAGGATCGCCACCATGACGAGCGCCGACGGCTGGAGGACCACGGGTGCCCCTGCGACGCGTCCGACGACCCACCCTGTGCGCTTGTCCACAGCGGCCACCCTACGGTGCCCGGACTGTGGGCAGCACGCCCTACGCTCGAGACATGCCCGCCACGCCTCCCGACACCACCCCGTCTGCACCGGTCCCGGCCGACACGGTCCGCCGCCCCGGTCTCTCCCCGTCGCGGGCGAACGACTTCACGCAGTGCCCGCTCCTCTTCCGGTTCCGCGTCGTGGACAAGCTGCCCGAGCCCCCGAGCACGGCTGCCGTGCGCGGGACGCTCGTGCACTCGGTGCTCGAGCGTCTCTACGACGCCCCGCTCGGCGAGCGCACGGTCGCCCACGCCCAGGGGCTCCTCCCCGGCGAGTGGTCCCGCCTCCAGGAGGCCCGGCCCGAGTACGGGGACCTCTTCGCGTCGACGGAGGAGTCCGCTGCGTGGCTCGCGAGCGCCGGCCGGCTCGTCGCGACGTACTTCACCCTGGAAGACCCGACGCGCCTGGAGCCGGAGTCCCGCGAGCTCTTCGTCGAGTCGCAGCTCGACGGCGGGCCGCTGCTGCGCGGGATCATCGACCGGATCGACGTGGCCCCGGACGGAGCGGTTCGGGTGGTGGACTACAAGTCCGGGAAGTCCCCGCGTGCAGGGTACGAGGGGTCCGCAGTCTTCCAGATGCGCTTCTACGGCCTCGTCGTGTGGCGCGAGCGCGGGACCGTGCCGAAGATGCTCCAGCTCGTCTACCTCGGTGACGGCAAGGTGCTGCGGAACGAGCCGACCGAGAGCGACCTCGTCGCGACGGAGACGCGTGTGCGCTCCCTGTGGTCGAGCATCGAGCAGGCAGCTCTCTCCGGCGAGTGGCGACCTCGCCGGACCCCGCTGTGCGGGTGGTGCGCCCATCAGAGCATCTGCCCCGAGTTCGGGGGCACCAGCCCGGACGTGGACCCTGACGCCGTGGAGCGGGCGCTGGGTGTCAGGCCGTTGGAGCCAGCAGGTCGATGACCTCCCCGCGGACCACACGGTCGACGAGGTCGGGGGTGAGGTCGCGGAGCGACGGGAGCCTGGTCAGCCGCGGCGAGTCGGACAACGGGACAAGGACCTCGACACCCACCGGGATGCCGCCGCACGCGAGAGCAGAACCGATGCCGGCGGGCGAGTCCTCGACGACGAGACAGTCCTCGATCCGGACGCCGAGGATCTCCGCAGCACGGAGGTAGGGCTCCGGGTGCGGCTTGCCGTGCGTCACCTCGTCACCCGTGACCACCGCCGCGAAGGTGCCGGCAGGTGTCCGCTCGACGAAGGCGTCGGCGAGGGACCGGTAGGACATCGTCACGAGCGCGCACGGGACGTCGAGCTCCCGCAACCAGGCGAGGGCCTCGACCGCACCCGGCTGCCATGGCACCTCGGCAGACACCCGGGCGGTCACCCGCGTGATGAGGAACGTGATGATCTCGTCCACCGAGAGATCGACACCGTGCGCCTGGAGGATCTCCGCCGACGCGTCGAGCGGGTTCCCCACGAGGCTCAGCGCGTCCTCGTGGGTCCACACGCCTCCGTGGGAGCGGACGAGCTCGTGCTCGGCGGCCATCCAGTACTGCTCGGAGTCGATGAGCGTCCCGTCCATGTCCCAGAGCACGGCGGCCGGCAGGACCCGCGAGCCTTCGGTGCCTTCCGCGCCTTCAGTGCCGTCAGGGCGCTGACCTGCGTCGACGTCCGTCTCGGGAAAAGGCAAGATGTCCTCCGTCTGTCGTGGTGCACCGTCGTCTGTGGTGCGGGGGCCGAGGCTAGTCGCGTTCGGCGAGAGCGTCCGTCAGCAGCCCGACGAGGGCGTCGAGCTGCACGGTCGCGGACGAGGAGACGTCCTCCTCGCTGGCGCCGTCCAGCGCGCGGGCGGCGAGCCCGGACTTGCTGTCGATGAGCTCGGCGATCCTCGAGTCGATCGTCTGCGCGGCGATGATCCGCCACGCGGTGACGGGCTCGGCTTGGCCGATCCGGTGGATCCGGTCGATGGCCTGGGTCTGCTCGGCGTAGGTCCACGAGAGCTCGGCCAGCACGAGGTTCGAGGCCACCTGGAGGTTGAGGCCGACACCCGCGGCCGTCAACGAGCACACGACGATCGACACCTCCGGGTCGTCGGTGAACGCGGCGATGTTCTTCTCGCGCACCCTGGGCGTCTGGTCGCCGCGGATCGAGGCGTAGCGGATGCCTCGGTCGGCGAAGAGCTGCTCGGCCTGGTCCATGACGTCGACGTGCTTGGCGAAGAACACGACCTTGCCGACGTTGCGGGCGAGCTGTGCCGCGTAGTCGGCGGCCGGCCCGGCCTTGGCCTGGCCGATCCGGCGGACCATCGTGAAGACGTTCTCGCCCCCGGCCTTCGAGCTCGAGTCCTTGAGCTCGGCCGCGGCGATCCGGCGCACGAGCTCGTGGTCGATCTCGTCGGGGTCGCCGCTGACGGCGCGCAGCTCCAGGGCGGTCCGGTACCGCTGGACCAGCCGGTCGACGAGCGCGGACTCGGCGGCGCGGATCGATCGGCCGGCCGCACCGTCGAGCTCGACCGGCAGGTCCGCGACCCGGCGGGCCGGGATGTCGGCGACCACGTCGACCTTGCGACGGCGCACGATGCCCATGTCGATCACGCTGGACCGCGCTGCGGCCGAGAAGCCCGGGTCGGCCGGGGTCAGCCCTGTGTCTTCGAGGGCGCTCTGGAGCGCACCGAGAGGGGCCTCGTCGTCGATCCAGCCGAGGAACTGCCAGATCGCTCGGAAGTCCTCGATGTCGTTGATGAGCGGGGTGCCTGTCAGGGCCATGAGCAGCGGTCTGGCGACGCGCGTGCGGATCCGCTCCGAGAGCGCCAGGACGTGCTGGGAGCGCTGGGAGGTCTTGTTCTTGATGAAGTGCGCCTCGTCGACGACCATGCCGCGGAAGCCCATCTCGCCGAGCCAGCCCACGTGCCGGTCCAGCAGCTCGTAGTTGACGATCACGACGTCGGCGAAGCCGTCCATCCGGTCGCCGTCACCGTGGACCACCGTGGCCGGCCGCGACGGGGTCCACAGGGCCACCTCGTGCGCCCAGTTCGCCTTGACGACGTTGGGCACCACGACGAGGAGCGGATAGGCGTCGGCCACCTGGGCGGCGAGCAGCGCCTGCGCGGTCTTCCCGAGCCCGGGCTCGTCGGCGAGAAGGAACGTGCGATGTCCGCGGGCCACGGCTGTCACGACCTGGGCCTGGTGCGGCATGAGCTCCTTGCCCCGGGGGACGGACACCGCGCGCGGGTCAGGCAGCGTCATGCACGCAGGCGCTCCGGTGGCGGCTCGCTCGAAGGACCGGAAGAGTGGCTCGAGCAGCTCCCAGCCAGCGAGCCGGCGAGCGCGTGTCGCGGTCCGCGCAGCCGCTGCCTCGAAGTCCGGGGCGAGGAAAGGGTTCGCCATCTGGCGCGAACGGACCGACTGGGGTACCACCGAGGTCGAGGCTGCGGGCACGGGTGCGGTCGGAGCCACCGGCGAGGGCTCTTCCGGCGGCTCCAGGCCGCCGGCGCGCATCACCGACGCCTTGTAGGCGCGCGCCGCGTCAGAGACACGGGCGTCGTCAGCGAGCAGCGCGAGCAGCGAGGTGTCCCGGACAGCGGTCCTGGCCAGCATCGTCGCGACACCGTCGAGGCGCTTGAGCTGCTCGCCGCGTCGGGCCACCGTCAGAGAGTCGTCGGCCATCACCCGGGCCCGTTCCTCCCGCACGAGCAGCGCCACGACCTGGAACTTCGTGCGCACCGCCGGGCGCGTCGGCGGTCGCTGCACTGCGCTGTCGACCTCACGGGCGACGTCGGCGAGCACCGGGATGATCCCCTGCGCGGTGCGACGCGGGGCGCGGCGGCGCTGGGCACCGGGGGCCGTCTGAGCGCCGCCGGACCGGCCTTGGCCTCGTCGTGCCACATCTCCTCCTTCTCAGCATCCGCACGTCTGCTGCGGCGCGGCACGAACGTGCCACGTCGGCCCGGGACCGGTCGGTCGCCGAACCCTACCCCGTATCGCTGGCAGCCCGTCCGGGCCCGGGACCGGGCGCGCGGACGGTGGTGAGCATCGCCGCCGCGTGCAGCTCGTGCGCGGTACGCCGTCAGTCAGGCGCGGTCGGGTCAGGGTATCGATCCATCGTATCGGCTCGCGCGGACGGTCGATCAAGACCCGTCGCTCTAGGCTGGTGGGATGAACGCGCCTCTCCCCACTCCCGACCCCCAGTCTCCGACCAGCGGTGCGGACGACCAGGACGCCATCATGCTCGCCGCGTTCGAGGGCTGGAACGACGCCGGCAGCGCGGCCAGCTCGGCGCTCCTGCACCTGAGCGACATGTGGGACGCCGACCAGGTCGACGAGCTCGACCCGGAGGACTATCACGACTTCCAGGTCAACCGACCTGTCGTCGCGACCGACGCCGAGGGCAACCGTGAGATGACCTGGCCCACGACCACGATATCCGTCGCGCAGGGACCGACCACCGGGCGACGGATCGTCCTCGTGCACGGCATCGAGCCGTCGATGCGGTGGAAGAGCTACTGCGCCGAGCTCGTCGAGATCGCCCGCACGCTGGGGGTCACGACGATCGTCACGCTCGGGGCGCTCCTCGCCGACGTTCCGCACACCCGCCCGATCCCCGTGACGGTCACGTCGGACGACCCGGCCGTGCAGTCGTTGCTCGGTGTCGAGCGCAACTCCTACGAGGGCCCGACCGGGATCGTCGGCGTCCTGCACCACGCGGCGCAGGTGGCCGGCTTCCACTCGTTGTCGGTCTGGGCGGCCGTGCCCCACTACGTGGCGCACCCGCCCTCGCCCAAGGCGACCGTCTCGATCCTCTCGCGGCTCGAGACGTTCCTCGGCGAGACGATCCCGCTCGGCGAGCTTCCCGAGGACGCCGAGGCGTGGCAGCACGGCGTCGACGAGCTCGCGGCGGAGGATGCCGAGATCGCCGAGTACGTCCAGCAGCTGGAGCAGGCGAAGGACACCGTCGAGCTGCCCGAGGCGAGCGGCGAGGCGATCGCACGCGAGTTCGAGCAGTACCTCAGGCGCCGGGACAAGGGCTCCTGAGACCGGTGCGTCAGGACATCTAGAGCCGCACGCCCAGCAGGCTGTTGACGGCGCGCGCCATGACTCCCGGAGCGCCCTCGAGCGTCTCGCCCGCGCCGGCGAGCGAGAGCTTGGCCCACTCGTCGACCGCGGCGAGGGCCGCCGGTGCGTCGAGGTCGTTGGCCAGGGCCTCCCGGATCGCGGCGAGCGTGGACGTCGCGTCGGGCCCGCCGTTGCCGGAGACTGCTGAGCGCCACGTCTCGAAGCGGCGCGCGCCCTCGGCGAGGTCGACGTCCGTCCACTCCCAGTCGCTGCGGTAGTGGTGCGCGAGGAGGGCCAGGCGGATCGCCATGGGCTCGACGCCCTGAGCACGCAGCCGGGAGACGAACACGAGATTGCCGCGGGACTTGCTCATCTTCTCGCCCTCGTAGGCGACGAGGCCCGCGTGGACGTGGGTCGCAGCCCCGACGCCGTGGGTGTCGCCGTCGCCGAGCAGGCGGGCGTGCGACGTGCTCATCTCGTGGTGCGGGAAGAGGAGGTCAGAGCCGCCGCCCTGCACGTCGAACGGCAGCCCGAGCGCGCCCCGCGCGATGACGGCGCACTCGATGTGCCAGCCGGGTCGCCCGGTCCCGAGGCTCCCGCCGTCCCATGCCGGCTCGCCCACGCGTTCCCGACGCCACAGGAGCGGGTCGAGAGGGTCGCGCTTGCCCGCGCGGTCCGGGTCACCGCCACGCTCGCGGAAGAGCTCGACCATCGTTGTGCGGTCCTGCCGCGAGACCTGCCCGAAGGACGGGTCGGCGGCGACGTCCGCGTAGACGTCGCCCACCTCGGGAGACAGTCCTCCCGCACCGTCCTCGAGCGGGACTCGGTACGCGGCGCCCTGCGCGACGAGGTCTTCCACCGCGCGGGCGACCGGCTCGATGGTCTCGACCGCACCCAGGTAGACGTCCGGCGGGATGACGCCGAGCGCGGCCATGTCCTCGGCGAAGAGCGCGGTCTGGTCGGCCGCCAGGTCCCGCCAGTCGATCCCGAGAGCGGTCGCGCGCTCCAGGAGCGGGTCGTCGACGTCGGTGACGTTCGAGGCATAGGTCACAGCGAGGCCTGCGTCACGCCACGCCCGGCCGAGCAGGTCGAAGGCCACGTACGTGGCGGCATGGCCGATGTGGGTCGCGTCGTAGGGCGTGATGCCGCACACGTAGAGCGTGGCGTGCGGCCCAGCAGCCGCGACGACGAGACGACCCGTCGAGCTGTCGTAGACGTGGACGCTGTCACCGCGGCCGGGGAGAACGGGGATCTGTGGAGCGGGCCAGGTGAGCACTGACCAAGACTAGCCGCGATCCGGTCCTGCCCGCCCCGTGCACGGCACGTGCACGAGCCCGGACAGGACCGAACCACGCGAGGGCGAGGGTCAGACGCCGCCCTCGGCCTCGAGCACGCCGAGCAGGAGAAGCAGCACGACCACGATCGCGAGACCGATGCGATAGCGCACGAACGGCTTGTAGCTGAACGTCGAGACGATCTTGAGGAAGACGATGATGACGAGGTAGCCGACGACGAACGCGACGAGGGTCGCGAGGAACGTCGCAGCCATGCTCGGCATGCCGGGCGCGCCGATCTCGCCCGCAGAGGTGGCGAGCTTGTAGAAGCCGGAGCCGAGGACCGCCGGGATGGCGAGGAAGAACGAGTATCGCGCCGCAGCCTCGCGGGTGTAGCCCATGAGCAGACCGGCCGTGATGGTCCCGCCGGAGCGTGACACGCCCGGGATGAGTGCTGCCGCCTGGGCCAGGCCGAAGTAGAGCGCGTGCCGCGGGTTGAGTCCCTCGAGCGGCGTCGCCTTGCGCCCGACCTTGTCCGCCCAGCCGAGCAGCAGAGCGAAACCGGCCAGCATGAGCGCCGTGAGGTAGAGGTTGCGGAAGGACGTCTCGATGGAGTCCTGCAGGAGCAGGCCCAGCACGACGATCGGGATGCTCCCGAGGCCGATGTACCAGCCCATCTGGGCGTCGTGGTCGCCGGCACCCATCCGCTCACGCCACGTGGGGCCGTGGTCGCCGCGCAGGGCCTTCCACCACGCCACGCAGATGCGTGCCAGGTCCCTCCTGAAGTACAGCAGCACGGCGCACTCCGTGCCGATCTGGGTGATCGCAGTGAACGCAGCACCCGGGTCCGAGGACCCGATGAGCTCACCGATGATGCGCAGGTGCGCGCTGGACGAGACGGGGAGGAACTCGGTGAGTCCCTGGACCAGTCCGAGGAAGATGGCTTCGAACGCGTTCACGCTGAGACACGTTACAGGCCGGGACATGCCCGACACGTACGCTTCCGTCATGGAACAACGCCGCATGGGTCGAACGGGTCTGTACGTCTCGCTCCTGGGGCTCGGCACGATGTCCTGGGGGCTCGACACCGACGCCCAGGACGCGGCGGAACAGCTGCGGGACTTCTCCGAGGCCGGAGGGACCTTCGTCGACACGGCGGCGTCGTACTCGTCGGGAGCGAGCGAGGAGATCCTCGGCTCGCTGCTCGGCTCCGTCGTCGGCCGTGACGAGGTCGTCCTGTGCACGAAGGGCGGGATCCGGTCGACGCCGTCCGGGCGTGTCGTCGACGCGTCCCGGGGCGGGCTGCTCGGCTCGCTCGACGCGTCGCTGAAGCGCCTCGGGACCGACCACGTCGACCTCTACCTCGTCCAGGCGCCCGACCCGCACACCCCTCTGGAGGAGACCGTGTCGGCGATGCGCCACGCCCTGACCAGCGGGCGCGCCCGCTACGTGGGGCTGTCGAACCACGCGGCCTGGCAGACCGGCTTCGCGGCGGCGATGCTCCCGGCCCACGGCGACGCCGAGCTCGCGGCCGTCGAGGTCGAGCACTCGCTCCTCGAGCGCGAGATCGAGAGGAACCTCGTCCCGGCCGTCGAGGCGCTCGGGACAGGCCTCATCGCCTGGTCGGCGCTCGGCCGGGGCGTGCTCACCGGGAAGTACCGTCGCTCGCTGCCTGCCGACTCCCGTGGTGCGTCACGGCACCTTGCCGGTTTCGTCGAGCCGTACCTCGACGCCCGGGGCTCGTCGATCGTGGACGCCGTGTGCACCGCCGCGCAGGGACTCGGCCGCGCACCGCTCGAGGTTGCTCTCGCGTGGGTGCTCGAGCGACCGTACGTCGCCTCGGCCCTCGTGGGTGCCCGGACACCGGCCCAGCTGCGGGAGGTGCTGACCGCTGTCGACCTCGACCTGCCGCACGCCGTGGCGATGGCTCTCGACGACGTCAGCTCGAGCGACGCCGAACCGTCGCCCATCGGCTGACCGTCCCGGCGGGCGGGTCAGCTCGCGGCGTCGTCCTCGTCGTCCTGCTCGTCCTCGTCGAGGTCGGTGCCCTCGAGATCCTCGTCGTCCTCGATGTCCTCGTCGTCGTCGTCCTCGTCGTCGTCATCTTCGTCCGCGAGATAGAACGGGGTGGCCTCGTGGTGGACCTGCTCGAGGGCCGTGTCGTAGACGTCGAACGCGTCGGCGAGCACGTAGTAGAAGTCGTCCACCGCGGGGTCGTCGGCGCCGCGCCGGTTGACGATCGCTGAGTAGTGCGCCTCGAGGGCTGCGACGAGGCGATCGAGGGCTGCGCGTGGGTCGACGGTCATACCCCTGACGTTAGCGCCGACTCGCGACGATTGGCACCGGATACCCCTGTGAGTTCGGCACGACCGGCCTGATCAGGGGTGAAACTGCTGCTCACAGCGTCGCAGGAGAATGTCGGGGGGACCTGGTACCTTCGGTCGACAAGCACAGCCGAGCCCGTTCGGCTCCGGCCTGTCTCAGACCGGCGGCGCCCCAGCGGCGCCGAACCGTCGCTCGAAGGTGGTGGACATGACCGACGCCAGCAGCGCCCCCGTGCAGGACCGTGAAGGGCACTGGTCCGCCGAGGGCCGCCAGTACGAGTACCGCGTCGTCGCGGTCCCCCGCGATGCGTCGCGGTCGCAGACCCGACAGCTCCTCACCGAGGAAGCCGAGTACGGGCGCTGGGAGCTGGCTCGTTCCGCCCTCTACGTCGGTGGCGAGCGCCGGGTGTGGCTGCGGCGCAAGATCATCCGCGTGCGCAGCACGCTCTAGCGAGCGCGCCTGCGCCTAGCAGTCGCGCACCAGCCGGTCGAGGACGCGGACGCCGAACTTCAGGGACTCGACGGGCACGCGCTCGTCGATGCCGTGGAACATCCCGGGGAAGTCCAGGTCTGCCGGCAGCTGCAGGGGCGCGAAGCCGTACCCGGTGATGCCGAGACGGGCGAGGGACTTGTTGTCCGTCCCGGCGGACAGCGCGTACGGCAGCACGGTGGCGTCGGAGTCCTCAGCGAGGACCGCGCTGACCATCGAGTCGACGAGGCGACCGCTGAACGGTGCTTCGAGCGCGATGTCCTCGTGGATGGGCTCGATCCGGACCTTGTCGCCGGCGAGCTGTCGCAGCGTCTCCATGCCGCTCTCGGTGTGACCGGCGAGGAAACGCACGTCGATGGTCGCCTCGGCCCGTCCCGGGATGACGTTGGCCTTGTACCCGGCGGACAGCTGCGTGGGGTTCGCGGTGTTGCGGATGGTCGCCCCGACGAAGCGGGACGCGGGTCCGAGCGCGTCGATGAGCCGGTCGACGCCTGCAGGGTCGGCCGGGTCGTAGGTCAGGCCGGTCAGGCGCGAGACGCCCTGCAGGAGCGCGTCGACCGTCGGCGTCATGACGGTGGGCCACTCGTGCTGGCCGATACGGGCGATCGCCGCGGCGAGGTGGGTCACGGCGTTGTCCTGTGCGACCTGCGAGCCGTGACCGGCCCGGCCGTCGGCGACGAGACGCAGCCAGCCGAGGCCCTTCTCCGCGGTCTGCAGGAGGTAGGCGCGGTGCCCGTTGATCTCGACGGAGAACCCGCCGACCTCGCTGATGGCCTCGGTCGCGCCTTCGAAGAGCTCGGGCCTGTGGTCGACGGCGTACCGAGCCCCGTACCGGCCGCCCGCCTCCTCGTCGGCGAAGAACGCGACGACGACGTCCCGTGCGGGCTTGCGCCCCTCGCGCACCATCTGTCGCACGACCGCGAGGATCATGGCGTCCATGTCCTTCATGTCGACGGCGCCGCGGCCCCAGAGGAGCCCGTCGATCTCTTCGCCGGCGAACGGGTCGACGGCCCAGTCGGCGGCCTGTGCGGGCACGACGTCGAGGTGACCGTGCAGGACGAGGGCCGGACGTGTGGGGTCCTCGCCCGGGATCCGCACGACGACGTTGGCCCGCCCGGGCGACGACTCGAAGAGCTCGGGCTCGAGGCCGACCTCCTGGAGCAGACCCATGACGTGCTCGGCGGCCGCCCGCTCCCCCGGTCCCTCGTTGTCGCCGTAGTTCGACGTGTCGATGCGCAGCAGCTCTTGGCAGATCCGCACCACCTCGTCCTGCGCCGTCGGGACGGGGGCGCCCGGGCGCTGGTCGATGGTCTGGCTGGTGGGGAGCGGAGCACCGCTGAGGGCAGACGTCATGCCCTCACGCTACCGTCGTGGGCCGCGAGGACCACCGGCGACGGGGTGAGCCCGCGACGAGCGAGGAGCGGCTCGATGTCCGGTCCACGGCCGCGCAGCGCGGCGAAGGCCTCCATGGGGTCCGTCGAACCGCCGCGAGAGAGCAGGGCGGCACGGAACACGTCACCGTTCTCCCGCCGCAGCCCACCGTTCTCGCCGAACCACTCCACCGTGTCGGCGTCGAGCACCTCGGACCAGATGTAGGAGTAGTAGCCGGCCGAGTAGCCGCCCCCGAACACGTGGTTGAAGTACGTCGTGCGGTAGCGCGGCGGGACGGCGGTGAGCCCGACGCCCGCGTCCGCGAGCGCAGCGGCCTCGAACGCGAGCACGTCCTCGACGTCGGTCGGCACGTCCTCGGGTGCCAGCGTGTGCCAGGCCTGGTCGAGGATCGCCGCCGCGAGGTACTCGGTCGTGGCGAAGCCCTCGTTGAACTGGCGGGAGTCGACGAGCGTCCGTACCCAGTGCTCCGGGAGTGGTTCGCCGGTCTCGTGGTGGATGGCGTAGCGCGTGAGGATCGCCTCGTCCCACGCCCACATCTCGTTGACCTGGGAGGGGTACTCGACGAAGTCGCGTGGGACCTCGGTGCCGGAGTGCGACGGGTAGCGGACGGCCGAGAAGAGGGCGTGCAGCGCGTGGCCGAACTCGTGGAAGAGAGTGATGACCTCGTCGAGCACGAGGAGGGTCGGCTCCCCCGCCGGCGCGCGGACGATGTTGAGGTTGTTCACGACGACGGACCGGTGGCCGAGGAGGTCGCTCTGGTCGACGAGGGTGTTCATCCATGCGCCCCCGCGCTTGGACTCGCGTGTGAAGAAGTCCGCGAGGAAGAGGCCCAGGCCTGAGCCGTCGGCGTCGAGCACCTCGAAGGTCTGCACGTCGGGGTGGTAGCCCACGAGGTCGGGCCGGTCGACGAACGTGATGCCGTAGAGGAGGTTCGCGGCGCGGAAGACGCCGTCGCGCACCACACGGTCGAGCTCCAGGTAGGGGCGCAGGAGCGCATCGTCGATCGCGTAGCGCTCCTTGCGGAGACGTTCGGCGTAGTACGCCCAGTCCCAGGGCTCGAGCACGGCGTCGGCAGGGCCGGCGAGGTCGGCGGCGAGCGTGGTCTGGAGATCCTTCGCCTCGCGGTGCGCGTTGGCTGCCGCGGCGGGCGCGAGTCGCGCGAGCATCGCCGTCACGGCCTCGGTCGTCCTGGCCGTGGCGTCCTCGGCGATGTACGCGGCGTGGTGCTCGTAGCCGAGGAGGCGTGCGTGCTCGGCGCGCAGGCGGGCCAGCTCGAGGAGCGTCTCGCGGGTGTCCGTGTCGTCGCCGGTGGCGCCGCGGGTCGTGGCCGCGCGGTGGACCCGCTCGCGGACGTCGCGCCGGCGCAGGGATGCGAGGACGCCCTGCTGTGTGGGGAGCTGCATCTCGAGGAGGTACTTCCCGGTCTCGCCCCGGTCCTGCGCGGCGAGAGCGGCCGCGGCGATCGCGTCGGCAGGCATGCCGTCGAGGTCGGCGACGTCGTCGACGAGCACGCTCGCCGCGTTGGCCCCGGCGAGGAGCTTGCGGCCGAAGGCGGACTCGAGGGACGTGATCCGTGCGTTGAGCTCGCGGAGCCGGTCCTGGTCGGCGGGGTCGAGGTCGATGCCGGAGCGGCGGAAGTCGCGCAGGAGGTTCTCCAGCAGCCAGGACGTCTCGGGGTCGACGGTGACGCTGCCGTCACGGACCGCGGTGTCGAGCGCGGCAACGCGCGCGTAGAGGCGTGCGTCCATGAAGATCGCGTCGTGGTGGGCCGAGAGCTCGGGGGCGAGCATCTCCTCGATGTCCTCGATCGATTCCGTCGCGTCGGCGCTCGCGACGTTGAAGAGGACGCTCAGCACGCGGTCGAGCAGCGCGCCGCTGCGCTCGAGCGCCTCGAGGGTGTTCTCGACGCTCGGCGGCTCCGGGTCGGTGACGATCGCCTCGACGTCTGCGAGCTCGGCAGCCATCCCGGCGCGGACCGCCGGGACGTAGTGCTCGTCGCGCACACGCGCGAAGTCCGGGAGCCCGTAGGGCAGGGTCGACGCGGTCGCGAACGGGTTCTCGGGATCGAGCGGCAGGGCCGGGTCGTGCGGGAGTGCTGGGTCGTGCGGGAGCGAGGAGTCAGGCATGGGATCCATTCATACGGGAGAACGGTCGTCAGGTCGACCGAGGACGTCGTCGTGCGGCAGCCCGTGCGCCTGGGCGACCTCGGCGCTCGCGAGCCGGCCGTCGTGCGTCATGAGACCGCGAGCGAGCGGGGCGGAGGAGCGCAGCGCGGTGAGGACCTGCGCGAGAGGGTCGTGGTCGCCCGCTCTGCCGGTGAGCGCGACGAGATAGGGCAGCGTCGCGCCTGCGAGCGCCTGCGTGCTCGTCACCGGCACGGCGGCCGGCATGTTCGCGACGGCGTAGAGCACGGCGCCGTGCACCGGGTAGACCGGGTCGGCATGAGTCGTCGGGCGGGTGTCCTCGAAGCACCCGCCCTGGTCGACCGCGACGTCCACGAGCACGGACCCCGGCCGCATCCGTGAGACGAGCTCGTTCGAGACGAGCCGGGGAGCCTTGGCGCCGGGGACGAGGACCGCGCCGATGACGAGGTCCGCGGCGAGCACCTCCTCCTCGATCGCGAGCGGGCTGGAGACGACGGTGCGGACGTGGCCGCCGAACTCTCGGTCGAGGTCCCGCAGGACGGGCACGGAGAGGTCGAGGACGGTGACGTCGGCACGCATGCCGTGGGCGATCTGGGCGGCGTTGCGCCCGGCCGTCCCCCCGCCGAGGACGAGGACGCGCGCAGGGCGGACGCCCGGGACGCCACCCATGAGGATCCCGGCCCCTCCCCCGGTGCGCATGAGGTGGTAGGCCCCCATCTGCGTGGCGAGCCGGCCGGCCACCTCGCTCATGGGTGCGAGGAGCGGGAGCGAGCCGTCGGGCAGCTGGACCGTCTCGTAGGCGATGGAGGTGGTGCCCGCGTCGAGGAGGGCGCGTGTGCAGTCGAGGCTCGCTGCGAGGTGGAGGTAGGTGAAGAGCGTCAGCCCGCGTCGCAGGTAGCCGAACTCGGACGCGACAGGCTCCTTGACCTTGCAGACGATGTCCGCCTGGGCCCACACGTCGGCCGCGGTGTCGACGATCCGCGCACCCGCAGCCACGTACTGGGCGTCGGAGACCGCCGACCCGGCACCGGCTCCTGCTTGCACGACGACCTCGTGACCGTGCGCGGTGAGCTGGTGCACCCCCGTGGCCGTCACGGAGACGCGGAACTCGTTGTTCTTGACCTCTGTCGGTACACCGATCCGCATCAGATCTCCTCGGTCTCGTCGTCGGCGCCCGCAGGAGTGTCCGCGAGCGTGTCCAGATCGCCCTCCTCGATCTCGTCCATCGGAGGGTCGGGGCTGTGGAGCTTGGAGAACACCGCCCAGGCGACGGCGACGAGCGGGACCGCGATGACGGCACCGAGGATCCCGGCGAGGAGCGTCCCGCCCGTCACGACGAGCGCGACGACCATGGGGTGCAGCGAGACCTGCTTGCCCATGACGAGCGGCTGGAGGACGTGCCCCTCGAACTGGCCGATGAGCGCGATGCCGATGCCGACGATCGCGGCCTTGACGATGCCGTCCGCAGCGAGGGCGACGACCATCGCGATGACCATCGCGAGCGGGGCGCCGATGAGCGGGATGAAGCCGCCGAGGAACACGAGCACCGCGAGCGGGACGGCCAGCGGCACACCGATGATCGTCAGCAGCACCCCGGCGAGGAACCCGTCCGAGAAGGCGACGATCACGGTGCCTCGCGTGTAGCCGGAGAAGGTGTACCAGCCGGCGCCGCCGGCGACCTTCCACGTCTCGCGGGTCCCGCTGGGGAGCTGGTTGAGGAACCAGATCCACATGTTCTCGCCGCGCGCGAGGAGGAAGACGGTGCAGAAGATCGCGAGCGCGATCGTCGAGAACACCTTGACGACTGTCCCGACCTGCTCGAAGGCGGTCCCGGCGATGTCGCCGGCGTGCTGCTGCACCCACTCCTGGCCCTCTTCCACCCAGCCGTGGAAGTCGTCGGTGGTGATCGTGAACGGGAGGGGCCCGTCCTCGAGGAACTCGAAGATCTGGTCGGTGCCCGACGCGAACTGGTCGGAGAGCGACTGCCACTGGCCCGCGACCGACGCGATGACGTACGTGACGAGCCCACCGACGACGAGGAGCCCGGCAAACATCCCGAGCGCCGTCGCGAGGCTGCGCGGCATGACCCGCGCGAACAGGCCGACGAGCGGCCGCAGCACCGCGGTGAAGACGAGAGCGATGAAGAGCGCGACGAAGACGATCTGCACACGGGACGTCGCGATGAAGATCAGCAGGATCGCGGCGGCCACGAGGAGGAGCCGCCACGACCAGGCGGCCGCGGTGCGCAACCAGCCCGGCACAGCATCGTGGCTCTCCGGCGCGGGCGGACGGATGGAGGCTGTGTTCCTCCTCACAGCAGAGCTGCGGACGCGCTGGACTGCCATGCGTTCTCCCCGTGTTGCCCGTGGGCCCGATATACGCCCGTGTGACCTGCATAAACACTACTCTTCTGGCCGTCCGGCACACCATCCGACAAGGCGTCCGGAGACCCTCCCGCAGCCAGAGCCAGTGTGCACCCGGACGCGGATTCATGCTCGGCGCAGAAACCGTGCTAGATTTTCCGACGCACCCAAGAGGACGCCAAGCGGCCTCGAAGGTCCACCTGTCCGGGTGGCGGAATGGCAGACGCGCTAGCTTGAGGTGCTAGTGCCCTAACGGGCGTGGGGGTTCAAGTCCCCCTCCGGACACTCGTTGAGACAGCGAATGATGAAGGCTCTGACCCGCAAGGGTCAGGGCCTTCGTCGTTTCCACCCGGAGTCGTCTCCACCCGGAGTCGTCTCCAGCCGGACCTCGCTCGCCCGGTCGTCGCTCAGTCGCGGTTCAGCCGCGGTTCAGTCAACGGGCGGACGAGGTGCGCGCTGACGTAGACGAGGTCGCCGTCCTCGAAGCGCCGGTAGGTCCTGCTCCCCTGCAGCGCGGCGAAGCGCGCGACGAGGCCGTGGACCGGCCGCGGGAACCACGTCCTCATGAGCGTCGCCTTGCGGTCGCTGTCGATGCGCAGCGCGTCGAGCACCTCCGCGGTGATGTCCTGGCGCGAGACCAGCCGCAGCCCGCTCGTCTCGAGCTGCTCGACGAGCGTGTCGATCTCCTGGCGGTCACGCAGGTCGGCGAAGAGCAGCGCGCCGCCCGGCCGCAGGACCCGGTGCACCTCGCGGAGGAAGTCCGGGACCGAGCTGTAGCAGTGGGAGGACTCGACGTTGACGACGACGTCGACCGACGCGTCGGGCAGGGGCAGGTGCAGCGCGTCACCCTGGACGAACGTCAGGCCCGGCCCGGACCGGTGGCGACGGCAGAGCTGCACCGCACGGTCGGAGAGGTCCACGCCGGTCGTCGTGCGCGGGCCTCGGTGACGGCTGATCCACTGGGCGCCCCCGCCGCGCCCTGCGCCGACCTCGACGACGTCCTTGCCTGCGAGGTCCACGGGTGCGACGACGTGGTCGTAGAGCTGGATGCACATGCGGTCGGCCGTCTCCGAGGCGTCCAGCGCCAACACCTGCGCCCCCGGATCGGACGGCGCATAGCCATAGTTCATGAACGACCACTGGTCCCCGCGACCGCGGGAGGCGAGCAGGTCGTAGCACCAGCGCCAGGCAAGCTGTCCGGTCATGCTCCGGATGCTAGCGCGAAGGCCCGGTCCGTGACGGACCGGGCCTTCGCTGGTCTCTCAGTGCCTCACGCCACGCTCACCGCCCGCCGGAGCAGCACCGCTCAGGAGAACGGCACGGGCGCTTGTGCCCCTGCTCCACATAGTGCGGGTGCCGCGGCGGGTTGGCCTTGCAGGGACCCGTCGTCGGTGGCGGCGTCGGGGCGGGAGTGGGCTTGGGCGGCTTCGGCGGCCATCCCTTGCTCGTGGAGGTCGCGACGATCTCGGCGCGGTCTCCGCTCGCGTTGTGCAGGTGGAGCAGGAGGACCTGCGGCTCCACCTTCGGCGACCCACGGCCCGCACCGGCGCGGTGCGGCCAGCGGCTCTCGACGCTCCGGTTGACGGCCACCGTGCCCGGCGTGTCCTGGAAGACGACGGACTCGCTCGCTCCGTCCCTGTTCGTGCCGAACCACAGCGCGGGCGTGAAGACGTCGAACGTCGCGGCGTCCGTCTCGTCGACGACGACGTTCTGCGGGTCGTCCCGGTAGCCGGGAGCGTAGTAGGACTCCGTGTGCACGCTGTAGGAGATCTGCGTGCTCGTCGAGGCTGCGGTGAAGCCGATGGCGGCGAGGCTCACCGGCAGGACCATGACGTTCGTGTCGAAGAGGTTGGCGTCGAGCCCTCCGGGCTGGACGTTGACCAGCTGGATGTCGACGACTTCACCCGTCTCCGCCACGGTCGTCACCGCGACGTCGACGTCCACCGCGCCGAGCTTCGTGACATAGGTGGAGTAGTCGGCCGTCCCGTCCGTGTTCACGTCGATGGAGACCACCGGGTACCCGGTGGGCGACAGGCTTGCCGAGTTCCCCTCGGTGACGATGCCGAAGGACACCGTGCCCTGGGACGGGTCGGTGAGCTGCGGCGCCGTGGTCGACGCTCCGACATAGCGGACGTCGAGGCCCGTGAGCGTCTGGAGCGCGGTGCCCTCGGGGAACGTCTCCGCCGGGTCCTCGATGCCGAGCTGGAACGGTGCGAGGAGGGAGACGTACGCCTCGGCACCCTCGCCCTGGGCCAGCCCGCGCCCGGTGAGCCGGAGCCAAGCAGTCTCGGCCTTCTTGCCCGGGAACACGACGGGGGCTGCTGCAGCCATGTCGCTCACGGGCTCGGGTGCCGCGTAGACGGCGACCCGCAGCTGCGAGACCCCGTCCGGGCCCGGCGTCAGCTCGATGATGCCCGACGCGTCGGCGACGAACTGCCGGACGATGTCGTCCTGGACGGACTCCATCGTCGGGTCGATCGTCTTGCGCAGGGCCGTCGGGTCCGGGACGGAGAGAGTGACGGTGACGTCGACCTCCTCCCCCGGTGCGACCGTCACGGAGTCGGTGCTCAGCGAGTAGGTCACGCCCGGCATCGTCGTCCGCGGCACGTAGGCCACCGAGTAGGTCGCCGCGGTCTCGCCGCGGTTGGTCACCCGGACGGTGCGCTGCTCCTCGACGGCGGCGCCCACCTCGACGACGCCGAAGGACGCCGTCACGAGGCCGCCGCTGTCGACCGACGCGGCGGTGACCGTGCTCGTCACCGCCTGCAGGGCGTCGATGCGCCCCGTGCCGACGCGCAGCGGCGCGAAGGTCTGCGTGCTGTCCACCTCGCGCACGTCGTGCGTGGCCGTGTTGATGATCGCGGCCTTGAGGTCGTCAGGCGTCCACGACGGGTGCGCCTGCGCCACGAGCGCTGCGACACCTGCGGTCATCGGGGTGGCCATCGAGGTCCCGCTGCTCACGGCGAGGTCCGTTCCGGTGCCGGAGCCGGCGGAGCCGATCGAGACACCAGGCGCGGCGACGTCGGGCTTGACGACGTCGCCGTAGGACCCGTGGACGCCGCGGGACGTGAAGCTCGCCGGGGTGTCCTCGAGCGCTCCGTCGTAGACCTCGACGGTGTGCTTGAGGTCGCTGCGGAGCTCGACCTCGAGCGTGCCGGCCTGCGCCGCGGGCCGCAGCGCCTCCGACCCCACCACCGTGAGCTGGATGCCCGGGATGGCGAAGTTCCCGGCGATGCCGGACTCGAAGATGCTCAGCTCGGACGTGAGGATCACGCCCGTGGCGCCCGCCGCGGCCGCGTTCATGAAACGCGCGCCCGAACCGCACGCGACGTCGTCGTCGTCCCACTCGAGCCAGGCGATCCTGCCCGCCAGCAGCGCGGCGTCCGCGTCGCCGAAGCGGGCACACCCGTCGAGGTTCTCCGGGTCCGTCGGAACGGAGACCGTCCCGGCGACGGTGAACTCGCCGTGGAAGTTCGCCGAGTACTGGCCGGCGTAGGGCGAGCCGGACGTGAGCTCGGCCGGGGCGGTGACGGCCATGGCGTCGAGCAGGCCGTGGCCGCTCGAGGTGGCCGCGACGGCCAGCGCGCGCCCAGCGTTGCCGGGGCTGCCCGCGATGTCTGTGAGGTCGCCGGCGTTGCCCGCCGCGATCACGGGGAGCACCCCGTGGTCCATGAGGGCGACGACCTTGGCGTTGTCCGGGTCGTCGACCGTGCCGTAGTCGCTGCCGAGAGACATGTTGACGACGTCGACCTGGTTGCCGTTCGCGATGGACTCGCCGACCCAGTCGAGCGCCGCGCCGACCACGTCGGTGCTCCCGCCGTAGTCGCCGAACACCTTGAGCCCGTAGAGGCCCGCGAGGGGCGCGGACCCGGGACCGACGACGAAGGTGTCGAGCGCCTCGGCCGTGAGCTCGGCGTAGCTGCCGCGGAACGTCGTCGAGTCGGCGGTGACGCCGTAGCCGAGCGCTGTTCCCGACACGTGCGTACCGTGGCCCTCTCCGGGGCCGTCGATCGGGTTGGCGTCCGGCACCGGGACGGGCTGGTAGTCCGGGCTCGACGGGGTCGCGTTGTAGGTGGTGCCCGCGAAGTCGTAGCCGCCGAGGTACTTCGCCGGGTCGTACCAGCCCTCGGCAGGCGCGTCCGTCGTGTCGACGGCGGTCTCGTAAGCCTCGATCGTGCCGGGGCCGCCGAAGTCCGCGTGGGTGTAGTCGATGCCGGTGTCGATGACGGCCACCGTCACGCCTGCGCCCGTCTGCCCCGTCTGGGTCCAGGTGTCGAGCGACCTCACGAGCTCGGCCGAGAATGCGTTCGCCGGGTCGACGTCCTGCGGCAGCCCGGTCGAGCGCGGCACGATCGGGGTGATCTTCACGACGTCGTCCTGATCGACGAGCTGGCGGATCGCGTCTGCATCGGCCGAGATGGCCACGCCGGGCACGGTGTACCGGGCGACGTAGAGAACCTCGGCGGACGGGTCGTCGGCGACGACCTCGGACTCGATCGTGTCGGCGGTGCCGTCGATCTCGTCGGCCCGCTGCTGGGCCTGCGCCGACTGACCCGCCACAGGTGCGCGCTGCGTCTGCTTGGCCCGCTGGTCCACGGCGAGCGCGCTCTCTCCCTCGGTCTGCACGAAGACCGAGATGCGACCCTCGAGGTCCAGCAGACGCGGGGAGAGGACGGTGCCGTCCGGGTCGATCGATGCCTGCGTCCCGTAGGACGGCACGTCGGCCGGGTCGGTGCTCGCGGATGCGGTACCGGCCACGAGACCGGTCGCAGCGAGCGACGTGGCGAGAGCCGTCGCCAGGATGGTGCGTGGTGCGGAGAGTCTCGAGCGCATGTGGAGCCCCGTTCCAGGATGCTGAGTCGGACACGAGCCGCGATGTCGGCGATGACAGACGGCATTCGCACACGATACAGACATACTTCCCACAGGGCTCGTTCACAGACGGGACACATCTCGGGCGTCGTGCCCACACTGCATCGCATCGAAGGAGACCTGCATGTCGCAGACCCGTCGGCTCGCCCTCCTCCCCGGAGCGGCGTTCGCACTCGTCGCGCTCGTCCACCTCGGCGCACACCTGGGCGGTCAGGAGACGCTCGCGGGGTGGTCGCAGTGGCTCCTCATGCCGCTCCTGGCGCTCACGCTCGCAGCGGCGACTCGACCACACGGGACGCGACCACCTGCCGGCCGATCCCGCAGGCCACGGCTCGTCCGGCTCACGCTCGTGGCGCTGGTCGCCTCGTGGCTCGGCGACACGGCACCCGATCTCGCCTCCGAGGGCGCGGGGTTCCTCGTCATGGTGGGGTTCTTCCTCGTGGCGCAGGTGGTGCTCGTCGCAGCGTTCTGGCCGTACCGCGACCGCAGCGTCCTGGCTCTCGGCTCACGGTCAGCCAGGGCGCACCGACGCTGGTTCGTCGTCCCCTACCTCGTCGCGCTCCTCGCGCTCGTCGTCGCGTGCGCACCCGGGGCGGACGCCCTGCTCGTGCCGGTCGTCGTCTACGGCCTGGCCCTCGTCACGATGGCGGTGCTCTCCACCGGCGTCAACACGCTCGTCTGGGCGGGCGGGGCGATCTTCCTCGTCTCGGACTCGCTCATCGCCCTCGACGCGTTCGCCGACGGCTACGACCTCCCGCGGCACGGCTTCTGGGTCATGCTCACGTACATCGCGGCGCAGGTCCTCGTCGCCGCCGGCGTCTACCGGGAGACGAGCAGCGCGGAGGTCGGGCGGGCGATCAGCCCCCTCAGCCGCCGGTTCCGGCGGCCTCTGCGAGCACAGCGTCTGTGAACGCAGGCCACACCTCAGCGGCCCACGGGCCGAAGTCGCGGTCCGTGAGCGCGACGCACGCGAGCCGCGCCTCGGGGTCGACCCACAAGAACGTGCCGGACTGACCGAAGTGACCGAAAGTCCTCGGGGAGCTGGTCGCCCCGGTCCAGTGCGGCGACTTCTCACCCCGGATCTCGACGCCGAGGCCCCAGTCGTTCGGCGTCTGGCGGCCGAAGCCGGGCACCACGCCGTCGAGTCCGGGGAACACGACCGAGGTGGCCTCGGCCACCGTCGACGCGTGAAGGATCGTGGGGTTCTGGAGCTCGCTGGCGAAGCGGACGAGGTCGTTGACCGTCGACGACGCTCCGGCGGCCGGCGAGCCCGTGCACGACGTCGACGTCATGCCGAGCGGGACGAGGAGCGCGTCGCGGACGTAGTCGGCGAACCCGATGCCCGAGCGCGTCTCGATCGTCTCGGCGAGCACCTCGAAACCCGTGTTCGAGTAGATGCGCCGCGCTCCCGGTGCGGCCCGCACGGTGCGCTCGCTGAAGTCGTACCCAGAGGTGTGGGCGAGCAGGTGGCGCACGGTGGCACCCTCCGGACCGGCGGGGTCGTCGAGCTCGACGACGCCCTCCTCGACGGCGACGAGCGCCGCGTACGCCGTGAGGGGCTTCGTCACCGACGCGAGGCGGTACACGTGGTCGAGGTCTCCGTGGGAGCCGAGCACGTCACCGGCGGCCGAGATCACCGCCACCGAGGCATTCGTCACGGGCCAGGACTCGACGATCTCCACGCTGCGCATGGGACGACCCTAGGACATCTCTGCCGACGACAGAGTCGACGGGCCGGTCGAGCACAGCGGGTGCGACGGTGATCACACGGTGGCTGCGGTCTCAGCCGGAGTGACGCCCTGCCGCTCCGGCGGGCTCGGCGGTGCCGGCGTCCCGGGTCTCGTCGTCGGTCGGTGTCGTCGCCTGGGTGCGCTGGCGCTTCGGAGCGGGCGGCTTGGGGACGTCGATCGCGGCGACGGCCATCTGGACGAGCGTGCGCGCGTCAGGCGGCAGCGGGAGCAACGGCTTCGGGAGCGCACCGGGATCGAGCCCGAGGATCTGGGCGATCGCGTGGGACACGCGGATGCCGCCGTACTGGCGGACGATGATCGCGAGCGGCGTGAGCTGGCGCTGGAGCGCACGCGCCTCCGTGGCGCGGTCGGACGTGGCGGCGCGGGTGATCGCCACGCAGATCTCGGGGAGCACACCGGCGAGGCTCGAGTGCCACGCGGAGGCGCCGGAGAGGAGGATCTGCGCGCCGAGACCGTCCCCGCTGAAGCCCCAGTCGAGTCGTTTCGCGGTCCGCTGCGGCAGCTCGGCGGTGATCTTCTCGATGCGGTCCTTGATGTCGGCGCCGTTGGCACCGCGATCCTTGAACCCCGCGACGCTCGACAGCCGACCCAGCCGGGCGAGCTCGTCGACGCCGAACCGGTGTCCTGTGGTTCCCGGGTTGTTGTAGACCCAGATGGGGATGTCCGCGGAGGACGACGCGTCGCGGTAGAGCCCGTAGATCTCCTCGGGCTGCAGGGGCTGGTACGCCATCGGCTGCAGCAACGCGCCGCTCGCCCCGGCGCTGTGGGCCTCGGCGAGGTTGGCCACGACCTCGGCGGTGCTCAGGGCACCGACACCGACGATGACCGGGACACGTCCTGCGGCGACCTCGACGGCGCTGCGCGCGATGCGCTTGCGTGCGCTGCGCGGCATGTAGGCGAAACCGCCGGTGCTTCCGAGGACTCCGACGGCGCTGGCACCCGCCGTGATCGCCGCGTCGACCAGGCGCTCGAACGAGCCGGTCAGCAATCGCCCGTCCTCCCCTCGTGGGGTGAGCGGGTACGCGACGAGAGGACCGATCGAAGGCATCAGTTCAGAGTAGCCATGCCTGGGTAGAAGAGAAGGCTGAAAACCCTCTCATCAGCGAAAGTCTCGTGAAGATGTCCGAACCTGCAGGGACAGGGGCGCGAGATGCTCGGCGACGAGGTTGGTCGCCCCGTCCGCACGCTCGATGCGTCCACGGACCACGAGAGCGGCGGACGTGCGCGCCACCCGGCGGAACCGCTGCCACAGGCCCGGCGAGCAGATGACGTTGAGCATGCCCGTCTCGTCCTCGATGGACAGGAACGTCACCCCGCGCGCCGTTCCCGGCCGCTGCCGGTGGGTGACGACGCCCGCGACGGCGATCCGTCGTCCGTCCTCGTGCGTGAAGGTGGCCCCGACCGTGAGGACGCCCGCAGCCTCGAGGCTCGTGCGCACGTACTGCGTCGGGTAGGAGTCGACGCTCACGCCGGTCGCCCAGACGTCGGCGACCGAGGTCTCGATCTCGGTCATGCCCGGGAGCATCGGGGCCGCTACCCCGACAGAGACTCCGGGCAGGGTGTCGGGGCGTTCCTGGGCGAGCGCGCCCGCGGCCCAGAGCGCCTCGCGGCGGTCCACACCGAGACAGTCGAGCGCCCCGGCCGTGGCGAGCGCCTCGAGCTGCGTGGTGCTCAGGCGCACCCGGCGGGCGAGGTCGCGCAGGTCGACGAACGGCCCGCCCGAGGTGCGCTCGTCGACGATGCTCTGCGCCACGTCCTCCCCCACGCTGCGCACCGAGGCCAGGCCCATGCGCACGACAAGCTCGCCGGCCGCCTGCTCCGGCCCGGTCGCCTGCTCCGACCCGACGGCCTGCCCCGGCCCGGTGACCCGCTCGAGGCCCGCCTGGACGCCGGAGGCCGCGACGTCGGGGCGCAGCACCGACACCCCGCGCCGGCGGGCGTCGGCGACGAGGGACTGCGGGGAGTAGAAGCCCATGGGCTGGGCGGCGAGCAGACCGGCGTAGAACGCCGCCGGGTGACGCACCTTGAGCCACGCGCTCGCGTAGACGAGGTACGCGAAGGAGTAGGCGTGGGACTCGGGGAAGCCGAAGTCGGCGAAGGCCTTGAGCTTGTCGAAGATCTGCTCGCCGACTGGAGTGCTGATCCCGTTCGCCGCCATGCCGTCGAGCAGCCGGCCGTGGAGGGCCTCCATCCGCTCGGTCGAGCGCTTCGAGCCCATCGCCCGGCGCAGCTGGTCCGCCTCTGTCGGCGTGAACCCGGCCACGTCGATCGCCATCTGCATGAGCTGCTCCTGGAAGAGCGGCACGCCCAGTGTCTTGGAGAGGGACTTCTCGAGCAGCGGGTGGAGATAGGTGACCTTCTCCCGGCCGCGGGCCCGGTTGATGTACGGGTGCACCGAGCCGCCCTGGATGGGGCCGGGGCGGATGAGCGCGACCTCGATGACGATGTCGTAGAAGGTCCGTGGCCGGAGGCGGGGCAGCGTGGACATCTGGGCGCGCGACTCCACCTGGAACACCCCGATGGTGTCCGCTGCGCACAGCAGGTCGTAGACCGCGGGGTCGTCCTCGGGCAGTCCGTGCAGGGTGAGCGGGATCCCTTCGTGCTCCTCGACGAGGTCGAAGCCGATCCGCAGGGCGGTGAGCATGCCGAGGCCGAGGAGGTCGAACTTCACGAGCCCGGCGTCGGCACAGTCCTCCTTGTCCCACTGGAGCACGGTGCGCCCGGGCATGCGCGCCCACTCCACGGGGCACACCTCGATGACGGGGCGGTCGCACATGACCATGCCACCGGAGTGGATGCCGAGGTGCCGGGGCAGGCGCAGGAGCCGCTCGGCCAGGTCGACGACGGGGTCGGGGATGCCGTCGACGTCGCCGCCCTGGGTCTCGGGCGGCAGCGGCCACATACCGTCCCGTGCCTGCGAGCGGTCCACCCGCGCCGTCGGGATGCCGGGCGGCGGTGCGGCCGGGCGCGCGGGCGCGGGGGCAGCGGGGCCGGCGGGGTCGACGCTGGGGCGCAGCGAGCCCCAGCGCTCGATGCGCTTGCTCCAGGCGTCCTGCTGCCCGACGTCGTAGCCGAGCGCGCGCGCCGCGTCCCGGACCGCCGACCGCGGACGGTAGGAGATGACGTTCGCGACCTGGGCGGCGTGGGTGCGCCCGAACCTCTCGTAGACGTACTGGATGACCTCCTCGCGGCGTCCGGACTCGATGTCGACGTCGATGTCCGGCGGGCCGTCCCGCTCGGGAGCGAGAAACCGCTCGAAGAGCAGCTCGTGGCGCACGGCGTCCACCGCGGTGATCCCCAACGAGTAGCAGACCGCCGAGTTGGCTGCCGACCCGCGGCCCTGGGCGAGGATGCGGTTGACGCGGCAGAACTCCACGAGGTCGAAGACGATGAGGAAGTACCCGGGGAAGTCGAGCTCCTCGATGACCTTCATCTCGTGGTCGATCTGCGCGTAGGCGCCGGGGATCCGCTCGGACTCCCGGGGGCCGTAGCGGTCGAGCGCCCCGCGGGCGACGAGCTCCCGCAGCCACGTGGCCTCCGTGTGCCCGGCGGGAACGGGGTAGGGCGGGAGGTTCGGGGCGACGAGCGCGAGGTCGAAGGCGCACTCGGCCGCGAGCGCCGCGGCTGTGGGCACCGCGCGCGGGTGGCGGCGGTGCCGGGCGAGCATCTCGGTGGCGGAGCGCAGGTGGGCGGTGGGCGCGGCGGGCAGCCAGCCGTCCATGTCGTCGAGCGAGGACCGGGCACGGATGGCGGCCAGGGCGGCGGCGAGGTCGGCGTCCTGCGGGCGGGCGTAGTGGGCGCCGGTGGTGGCGACGTACGGCAGGTGCGCCGCCTCGGCGAGCTCGACGAGGAGGTCGTTGCGCTCGCCGTCGAAGGGGTCTCCGGTGTCGGTGAGCTCGACGGCCACGTTGTCGGGGCCGAAGGTCGCGACGAGCCGGTCGAGCTCGGTGCGCGCCGCAGCCGGGTCCCACGAGGCTCGTCCGCTTCCGAGCGCCTGGCGCACGGCACCCTTGCGGCACCCGGTGAGGACGAGCCACTCGCCCGCGGCCTGCTCGCCGAGGCGTTCCAGGGTGTAGTCGGCCGCGCCCTTGTGCCCGGTGGCCAGGTGCGCGGTGGCGATGGCGCTGGAGAGGTTGCGGTACCCCTGGGGGCCGCGGGCCAGGACGAGCAGGTGCGAGGCGCGCGGGTCGGGGATGCCGGTAGGTGCGTCGAGCGCGCCGTCCGGGCCGGGCAGGTGGAGCTCGGCCCCGAAGACGGTGGGCAGACTGACCTCGCGGGCGACCTGGGCGAAGCGGACGACGCCGTACAGCCCGTCGTGGTCGGTGATCGCGAGCGCGGACAGCCCCAGTCGCACGGCCTCGGCGACCATCTCCTCGGGGTGGGACGCGCCGTCGAGGAAGCTGAAGGCGGAGTGCGCGTGCAGCTCCGCGTAGGCAGGTGGGCGCTCAGGCCGTCTAGTCATAGAGGGCCTCGCAGGTCCACCGGCCGCCGGTGCACGCGAGCAGCAGGGCGCTCCCGTCGTCGAGCACGGCCTGGACGTAGACGCGGCGCTGGGGTTCGCCCGTCCACCAGCGTTCCGCGACGGGCCAGGGGCCGGCCCAGCCGCTGACCGGGCGTGTGCCGTCCTCGCTGATGATCGCGGCGGGCTCCCCGCTCAGGGCGAGGCGCACGCTGACGCCCACGAGCTGCCCGGTCGCGTCGACGACCTGCACGGGGGTGGGCTCGGTGAGGACCGTCGCCGGGGCGGGTTCGGGCAGGCGTCCGGGCCACGGGCGGTCGACGGGGCGCACGGCGGCGTCGGCGTCACCCCAGGGGACGAGGTGGATCTGGTCGACGAGCCCGCGGCCGCCCTGGATGCTCGCGCTGAGCACGGCGTCCCCGCCGAGGATGCCCTGGACGCGCTCGGTGACGCGCCGTGCCCGCAGGTCCTGGCCACTCGCCGCTCCCCACAGGCGGCCCTGCTGCGAGCCGGCGGGGGCCACGTCCTCGGCCGTGATGCCGAGCCGGACGAGCGCGGCGGGCTCGGGGTCGTCGTCGTCCCCGCCGCGGCGGGCAGCGGACAACCATCCTTCGAGCTGCCAGCGCACGCGGTCGGTGATGCGGGCGGCGGAGAGGCCCCCGAGGGCGCCGTCGTCGGTGCGCCAGGTCCGCACGAGGTCGGTCCCGGACTCGGTGCGGGCGGTGATGCGGATGCGCCCGCACGTCACAGAGCGCTCGAGGACGAGCGTGTAGAGCTCCTCGGCGAGCGAGCGGGCGGCGAAGGCCGCGATGTCGACGCGCTCGGCCGGCGGGTCGAGGACGCAGCCCACCTCGATGTCCGCCTCGATGCGCCGGCGTGCGGGCGGGCGCAGGTCGGCGCCGCGGGCGAGCCGGTGCGCCCACCGGCCCTGTGCACCGAAGCGCGTGTGGACGTCCGCCTCGGCGAGCGCCGTGAGGTCGCCCAGCGTGCGCAGGCCGAGCCGGCCCCACAGGTCGATGAGCTCGCGGACCTCGGCCACCGCCTGCGGCGTCGTCGACGCGTGGAGCAGCGCCTCGAGCGGCTGCGGGGCGAGGTGGTCGACCGAGACGCCCGGCGGGAGGATCTGCGACGTCCGTGCCGCGAGGACGGCCGCGAGGATCCCGTCGGCGATCCCCACCTGGCTCTCGTGACCGGTGCGCTCGGCCACGGTCTCCACGAGACGCCGGGCGAGGTTCTCCTCCGAGCCGTGATACCTGCTCGCTCCTCCGGCAGGGAGCAGGACGAGGCCTGGGCGGGCGATCTCCAGGCCGGCCACGAGGGTCTCCACGGCGACGGCGACGGGCTCGAACTCCCGGGTGTCCCGGCCCTCGTCGACGGGGAGCAGCTCGATGTCGGGGCAGCACTCCTGGGCCGCCCTCAGGCGCATGCCCCGGCGCACGCCCTGGGCGCGGGCGAGCGCCGAGACAGCGGTGATCCGGCGTCCGTCCTGGACGGCGGAGGGCGTGCCGGCAGAGACGTCGTCTGCCCGCATGGCGGCCAGCACGGGCCAGTCGGGGACCCAGACGACGGCGGTCCGGTGCGCGGTGTCGGCCACGTCTCAGCCCACCCTCGCGAGGTGCGGAGGTTCGGGCGGCCGCGGCACCGAGGACACCGAGGTGCGCGCGCCACCGGTCGTCCGCGGCATGCTGACCGTCCCGGGTGCGCGGGATGCCGCCGGGTGGGTGCTGCTCGCCGGGACGCGGGCGGCCGGGAGCCACATCTCCTGCTGCTGACGGTTCCCCGCGCTCCCCCGTCCGGTGCGGGTCACGGTGAGCTGCCGCGAGAGGAGCCGCCCGTGCCCCGCACCGAGGCCGGACCACTGGCTTCGCTCGGCGGTGAGGACGAGGTGCGCACCGGGCCACGGGGTCGTGGCGAGGATGACGCTCGCGCGCTCGCGGGCCCGGGAGGTGAGGCGTCGCCGGTCGGTGTCGAGCAGGACCGCCCGCGGGCCGACGACGACGACGTCCATGCCGTCGAGCAGCGCGGCGACCGCCGTGGCGGACTCCACACCCGGGTGGGGCACGAGGACGAGCCGGTCGAGGTCGACACCCGCCTCGGCGACGGCGAGCAGCCCGATGCCCGGGGCACCGACGACGGCGACCCAGGACCCGGCCCGTGAGACCTCGCCGAGGAGCGCCAGGAGGAGGGACGTCGAGCCGCTGACCACGGCGGCGCTCCCCCGCCGCAGCCCGCCGGGGACGAGTGCGGCGAGGTCCGCCGGGACGGGCAGCGGTGGCCGCTCGTCGCTCGTCAGCGTCGCAGCGGGGCCGAGCGCCGGGAGCGTCGGACGAGCCGAGGGGCCGTGCACACCGACGACGACCGGCCGAGACGCCGCGCTGGACGGAGGATCGGCCTCAGACGAAGGAGCCGTGCCGGACGGAAGGTCCGTGCCAGACGGAGAGACCATGCTCAGGGTCCGGGCGCCGGTGAGCTCCTCGGCGCGGCGGAGCGCGGCGCGGGCTCGGGCGACCCGGCTCGAGGGGTCGTCCATGACGGGTTGGGCGGACATCGTGCCTCCCCCTTCTCGCTCGGATCGTGACTGCGTCCGCTCATGCGTTCGAACACTTGTTCGAACAACGATACGTCACCCGGCGACCCTCTGACGGCGCGCGGTGAGGTTCACCCGGTCGACCATCGGGGGAAGGCGAGGCGGCAGGCCGAGGTCCTGCACGGATGCTCGACGTCAGGCGTACGATTGATGAATCCATCAAGTCATCAAACACAGAGGCGTCCCATGCCACTCCACGCCCTCGGCGTCGACACCCCGCTCCACGAGCTCAAGTCCGAGCTCTTCAAGGCCCTCGCCCACCCCGTGCGCGTCCGCGCGCTCGAGCTCCTCGTGACCGGCCCCCGCGCCGTCGCCGACATGCTCGTCGAGACCGGCATGGAGGCCTCCCACCTCTCCCAGCACCTGTCCGTGCTGCGCCGCTCCGGCCTCGTGACCGCCCAGCGGGAAGGCAACACCGTCACCTACCGCCTCGCCCACCCCGAGGTCGCGAACCTCCTCACCGTCGCCCGAGCCGTGCTCCTCCAGGCGCTCGGCACGAGCACCGACGCGCTCACCGCGCTCCTCCACCAGGACGACGAGCAGCAGAACCGCGACCACCAGAGCGACGGCACACCGTGAGCCAGGTGAGCGAGGCGAACCACGGCTGGCAGCTCGCCCGCGACCGTCTGGCCGCGCGCACCCTCCCGCGCCGCAGCGACTACGCCGGGCTGCGCCGCTCATGGCGCGGCGACCTCGTCGCCGGGGTGACCGTGTCCGTCGTCGCCCTGCCGCTCGCACTCGGCTTCGGCGTGAGCTCCGGCGTGGGCGCGACCGCCGGGATCATCACGGCGATCATCGCCGGGCTCGTCGCAGGAGTCCTCGGCGGCTCCAACCTCCAGGTCTCCGGCCCCACCGGCGCCATGACCGTCGTCCTCGTCCCCGTCGTCGCCCAGCACGGTCCCGGATCCGTCGTGGTCGTCTCGATCATGGCCGGCATCGTCGTCGTCGCCGTCGGGCTCCTGGGCCTCGGACGCCTCGTGCACTACATCCCCTGGCCCGTCGTCGAGGGCTTCACCTTCGGCATCGGCGCGATCATCTTCCTCCAGCAGGTCCCCCTCGCCCTCGACACCGCCCCGGCCGAGGGCGAGAACACCGCCGTCGTCGCCGTGCGCACGCTCGCCGGGACCGACTGGCGGGCGTCGTTGCCAGCGCTCGGCCTCGTCCTCCTCGTCGTCGCCGTCATGCTCGGTGTCACCCGCGTGCGCCGCACACTGCCCGCCTCGCTCGTCGCGATCGTCGTCGCGACGCTCGTCGCCCGCCTCGCCGACCTCGACGTCCGCCTCATCGGCGCGCTCCCGTCCGTCCTCGGCGCCCCGCAGATGCCCAGCACCGATCTCGCGACCGTCCGGGCCCTCGTGTCCGCCGCCCTCGCCGTGGCCGCGCTCGCAGCACTCGAGAGCCTGCTCTCCGCCCAGGTGGCCGACGGCATGGCCGACGACATCCCCCGCACCCAGCCCAACCGAGAGCTCTTCGGCCAAGGGATGGCGAACATCGCGAGCGGCTTCTTCGGCGGCATGCCCGCCACCGGCGCGATCGCCCGCACGGCCGTCAACCTGCGCTCCGGCGCCCGCACCCGGGTCGCCACGATCACGCACGCCGTCGCGCTCGCGGTGATCGTCCTCGCGGCCGCGCCGCTCGTGGCGCAGATCCCGCTGAGCGCGCTCGCGGGAGTGCTCGTCGTCACCGCGCTGCGGATGATCGATCTCCGCACGGCCCGCTCGATCCTGCGCTCCACGCGGCCCGACGCCCTCGTGTTCGCCCTCACGGCGATCGCCACGATGGCGTTCGACCTCATCACCGCCGTGGGTCTGGGCGTCCTCGCGGCGATCCTCCTCGCCCTGCGAGCGCTCGCCCGGGCGAGCCGTCTCGACCGGGTCCCCGTCCCGGACGCAGAGGTGAGCGCGGACGACGAGCAGCAGCTCCTCGGTGAGCACATCGCCGTGTTCCGGATCGACGGCGCGCTGTTCTTCGCGGACGCACGCCGCTTCCTCGACGAGCTCCTCGAGGTGACGGACGTCCACGTGGTGGTCCTGCGCCTGAAGAACGTGACGATCCTCGACGCGAGCGGGGCGAACGCCCTCGCCCAGCTGGTCCAGGACCTGGCGCGTCACCGGGTGGCCGTCCTCGTCAAGGGTCTGCGTCCGGAGCACCGGAACGTCATGGCCTCGGTCGGGGCGCTGGCCGAGCTCGAGCGTCGTCATCACGTGTTCGACGACCTCGACGAGGCGATCGAGCACGCCCGCAAGCATGTCCGTCGTGCACAGTCGGCGGCCGACCCCGCATGATGGGTGCCATGGAACTCACCAGGCCAGTGCCTCCCGACCCGTACTCGCTCCTGCCGCAGGTCCCGTCCTTCACGCTCACCAGCGACGACCTGACCGACGGGGCCGCTCTCGATCCCGCGTTCGCCCAGTCGGGCGACAACACCTCGCCGCACCTGTCGTGGTCCGGCTTCCCGGCCGGCACACAGTCCTTCCTCCTCAACGTGTTCGACCCTGACGCCCCGACGCCCGCAGGGTGGTGGCACTGGACGGTCGTCGACCTGCCGACCGACGTGACCGAGCTCGAGCAGGGCGACGGCTCGAGCGACCTCATGCTTCCCGGTGCGGCGTTCCACGTGCGCAACGACGGTGGCGAGTTCGACTACTCGGGTGCCGCCCCGCCGAAGGGTGACCGCGCGCACCGCTACGTCTTCGCCGTCCACGCGCTGGACGTCGACACGCTCGACGCCGACCCGGAGGACGGCGCCACCCTCGTGGCGTTCAAGGCCGTCTTCCACACCATCGCGCGGGCGACCCTGACGGCAACCTTCCAGCTGGGTTAGCCTGCCCGCATGGCACAGCACCAGCCCGCTCCAGCAGACGCCCCGGCCGAGCCGGCCACGCCGACCGAGCCACCGCTCGGTACCCTCACGTGGCTCCGCGCCGTCGATCACCCCGAGCTCCTCGCGGGGCCGACGCACGCCGCGCTGCTGGAGTGGGCTCGCCACGACCCGTCGGTGGCGGCGGACGTGCGCGTCGCCGAGATCGACCCCGAGGTCTCCGACACCGCCGCGATGAGCGAGCGGTACGAGATCCCGATGGAGGCCTCGGTGAACTGTGTCCTCGTCGCAGGCAAGCGCGAAGGGGTCGAGCGCACGGCCGCCGCGGCGGTCCGCGCCTCGACGCGGGCGGACGTCAACGGCGCGATCAAGAAGCTGCTCGACGTGCGCAAGGCCTCCTTCGTGCCGACCGGGCGCGCGGTCGAGGAGTCCGGGATGGAGTACGGCGGCATCACGCCGATCGGGCTGCCCGTGGGATGGCTCGTCCTCCTCGACGCCGCTGCGGCCGACGGGTGGATCGTCATCGGTTCGGGCGTCCGCCGCTCGAAGATCGCGCTCCCCGGTGAGCTCCTCGCATCCTTCCCCGGGGTGCAGGTCGTCGAGGACCTCGCCCGATGATCACCACGCGCATCGCGACCGGTGCCGACGCGCCTGCGCTGGCGATGCTCGCCGCGCACACCTTCCCGCTCGCGTGCCCGCCAGGCACGAAACCGGAGGACATCGCCGAGTTCCTCGCCACCGTCCTGTCCCCGGGTGGCTTCGCCGCGTTCCTCACCGACCCGACCCACACGATCCTCCTCGCCGAGACGTCCGACGCGCCGGAACCCGGCGCCGGGCGGAGCGATGCCGTGCCGGTCGCGTACGCGATGCTCGTGACCGAGGAGATCACCGACCCGGAGGTCGCCGCGGTCGTCCCGGCCGGCGCGCCGCTGACGCTCAGCAAGTTCTACGCGCTGCCGGCCGAGCACGGCGGAGGGGTCGCGCGCGTGCTCATGGACGAGGTCGTCGCGCACGCCGTGGGCGCTGGCCACGACGCGCTGTGGCTCGGCGTGAACCAGCAGAACGTGCGCGCTCGTCGCTTCTACGAGAAGTCGGGCTTCGCGGTGGTCGGCACCAAGCACTTCACGGTGGGCTCCGAGGTGCACGACGACTTCGTCATGCTGCGCACCCTCGTGGTGCCGTCAGACGTGCCGGGCACGCAGCCCGTCGACGAAGACGCTCAGACCGAAGCCGAAGCGGGCGGTAGCACCGGCTAGCTCCTGCGGCGCCGGGGTGACGTTCTCTGCCTCTGCGGAGCCCGGCTCGCCGGGCACCGCCTCTGCACCGACCCACTGCTCGTCGGCGGTGTGGCCGAGGACGTAGTGCAGGAGCGTCAGCGCGGCGAGCTGCGCCTCGGCGGGCGTGAAGCCTGCGTCGGTGAGCACCCCGGCCATGAGGGTCATGGTGCTGCTGCGCCCGGTCCGCGGAGGATAGGCGGTCGCGACGAGCTGCGCTCCGTCGCGGTGGGCGAGCAGGGCCGCGCGCAGCCGGTGGGCGAGCTCGTTGATGCGGGTGTCCCAGTCCCCCATCGGCAGGCCGGCCTCGATGCCGTCGAGGATCTCGTCGGCGAGCGCCGTCAGGAGGGCCTGCTTGTTCGCGACGTGCCAGTAGAGGGCGCCGGCCTGGATCCCCAGCGACGTCGCGAGCCGGCGCATCGTCAGCGCAGCGAGCCCGTGCTCGTCGAGGAGCGCCAGGGCGCCGCGCAGGACGTCGTGCTGGGTGAGGGCCACCGGTGTCCTCTCCGTGGGCAGTCTCGTGGCGAGCACTGCGTGGGCGTGCGGGTTCGTGGGCAGGGCGCTGCCGGAGCGGTCCCGCTCGACGACGCCCGACCGTACCCCACCGGGAGACGAGGCTTGAACGTGGTTCAGCGAGCGGGCGGTGCATCCCGTCCCGCGAGCAGCGCACCCACGCCGTCGATGAGTCGTTCGAGGCCGAACGTGAGAGCGTGGTCGGGCGAGGTCGCGGCGTCGTAGGCCGCTCCGGTCGCGCTGCCGACGCGGCTGGAGACCGGGAGCTGCGACGCGTCGACGTGCTCGGCGAGGACGGGGCTCACACGCTCCCACCACTGGGCGTCGGACAGCCCGGAGACCGTCGCGGCGCGCAGGACGTCGGCCCGGGCGCGTGCCGCGCCGGCCACGTGCGTGAGGACGAGCGTGACGACGGCGTCCATCTCGACGTCGGTGAGACCGGTGCCGTCGAGGGGTCGCAGCTCCGTCTCGTAGGTGAGCAGGGTGCTGGGGCCGAGGACGGGGCGCGCGGAGCCGTGGTCGAGCAGCCAGGGGTGGGCGCCGAACAGCCGCCAGCGGGCGTCGGCCATCGCCCGCAGCGCGTCGGGCCAGGAACCGAGACGCGCGAGCGTGTCGACGTTCTCGTAGAGGCCGTCGAGGACGCGGTCGGCCATGAGGTCGACGAGGTCGCTGCGCGCCGGGACGTACGTGTAGAGAGACATCGCTGCGACCCCGAGATGGTCGGCGACCCGCCGCATGGAGACCGCAGCGAGACCGTCGGCGTCGGCGATGGTGACCGCCGCGGCCACGACGGTGGCGACGTCCAGGCCGGTCCGTCCGGGCCTCGGGCCCGCTCCCCAGAGGAGCGCGACCGATCTCGCGGGGTCACGGGGGGCGGTGTCACGCGGCATGGTCGACTTCCTGTCGATCTCGGAGGGCAGATCCGCCCGGACGGTCACGTACACCGTACGACCAGCTCGAGGCGTTCCGGGCCGAGGGCACCCTGCCTGAGAGGCAAACCCGTACACATCCCCCACGCCGACACCACCATGATCGTGACCAGACTGGTACCTTTGCGCCAAACGTCTGCAACACACGTATCAATGCGCGACACGCAACGCAGGGGCAAGGAGGGTTCCATGGCGAGGATTCAGATCACGGTGTGCGACAAGTGCAGCTCGCTCGAGCGCCTCGTCACCCAGTACGACGTCACGCACAACAACCGCACCGTGACGGTCGACCTCTGCAGCGAGCACGGTGCCCCGCTCGACGCGATCATGGGCCTCGTCCCCGACTTCTCGAAGTGGGAGGCGGCCGTGGAGACGAACGTCACCACGCTCGAGGACCACCGCCGGCGGCCGGACGGCAAGTAGCCCGGCCGCCTGTCCCGGTGCGGGACTCACGTGAGCGCCAGCACCTCGCGCACCTCGGGCTCGACGAGCGAGAGCGCAGCACGGTACGCGGCTGCTGCACTCCGCGCCGACCGTGCGGCAGCCGCCACGGCACGACAGGTCGTCATGGAGTGGGCCCCCAGCGCGAACCGCACAGAGGGGATCGCCGCCGGCGCCATCGACAGGGAGGTGATGCCCATGCCCGCGAGGACCAGGGCCATGACCGGGTCGGCTGCCGACTCGCCGCACACCCCGACGGGCTTGCCCGCATCGGTCCCTGCACGGGCCACCGTCGCGACGAGGTCGAGGACCGCCGGCTGCCACATGTCGAGGAGATCGAGCAGCTCGCCGCGGAGCCGGTCCGTGGCCATCGTGTACTGGGCGAGGTCGTTCGTCCCGATCGAGACGAAGTCGACCTCGGCGAGCACCTCGTGCGCGCGGAGAGCGACAGCGGGGACCTCGATCATCACGCCGACCCGGGCGATCCCGGCTCCACGTGCCAGCGCCGCGAAGTCACGGGCTTCGTCGGCCGTCGTGATCATCGGCGCCATGACCCAGGGGTCGCCGCCGGTGTCCACGGCCGCGCGGGCGATCGCCGCGAGCTGGGTCTGGAGCAGCTGCGGCGCCGTGCGGACCAGCCGGTAGCCACGGACACCGAGGGCAGGGTTCTCCTCCCCCGGCTGCGTGACGAAGGCGAGCGGCTTGTCCGCACCAGCGTCGAGCGTGCGGACGACGACCTTCCGGTCACCGAGTGCCGTCAGCGCGCGAGCGTAGACCGCTGACTGCTCGTCCTCGGTCGGCGCCGTCGTGGCGTCGAGGAAGAGCACCTCGGTGCGGAACAGCCCGACTCCCTGGACGCTCGCGCCCACGAGCCGCTCGGCGTCCTGAGCGGTACCGATATTGGCGAGCAGCTGGACGCCGTGCCCGTCGGACGTCGCGCCGTCCGCGGTGTTCTCCGCGAGCGAGGCGAGCGAGGCGCGTCGTGCGTCCACAGCCGAACGGACCGCGCTGTCGGGCGCGACCGTGATGATGCCGCGCGCGGCATCCACCGCGACGTCCTCGCCGTCGACGAGAGAGGCTGCGGCGGTCGCCCGCACGATGCACGGCAGCCCGAGCTGCCCAGCGATGATCGCCGTGTGGCCGGTCGGTCCGCCCTGCTCGATGACGATCGCGAGCACCTTCGTGAGGTCGAGCGCCGCAGTGTCCGCGGGCGAGAGGTCTTCGGCCACGACGACCGAGGGCCGCTCGAGGGCGGGGACTCCCGGCTCTGGCAGGCCCTCCAGGAGGGCCACCACCCTGTCCCGGACGGAGAGGAGATCGGTGGCACGATCGGCCATGTATCCCCCTGCCGCGCGGAACATCTCGACGAACTGGTCCACCACCTGATGCACGGCGACGGACGGTGCCGTGCATTCCTGGACCCGGGAGACCACCTGCCGGCACATCGTGCGGTCGCGTGCCATCGCCGCGGTCGCACCGAGCACCGTACCGAGCGTTCCGGTCGCGACGTCCGCACGCGCCTGGAGCGTGCTCGCCACCTCGGCGAACGCCGCCTCGACCCGTTCGACTGCCGCAGGAAGGTCGTCGGGCACGGGGAGGTCCACCGGAAGGTGAGGCGCCGGGTGGGCTCGCGCCACCGGACCGGTGACCGCACCCCGACCGACCCCGACGCCGACGATCTCTCGCATCCCTGCCGCCCTCAGCTCGCGTCGAGGTCGGTGTCGAGCAGCTCGACGAGACCGTCGAGGACGGACTCGTCCTCGCTCGCGAGGACGACCTCGTCGCCGTTCTTCACACCCATGCCCATGACGGACAAGATGCTCGACGCATCGACGGGCGTCGCGCCGGGTCGCGCGATCGTCACGTCCGCCCCGCATGCGGACACCGCCTGCGTGAACAGCATCGCGGGGCGTGCGTGAAGCCCGACTCGTGCCGCGACAGCGACTGTTCGCTCAGCCATGGTGATCCTCCTGGTGTTCGTTGATGAGAGTGATGAGCTCGTCGTAGGTCTCGAGCAGCCCTGCGCGCAGGGCGACCTGGTACTGGCCCTGCTGGTCGACGGCGATCGCGACCTCAGGGAGTGCTGTGACGGTCGCGTGGTCCACGGCCGCCCGGTCCTTGAGGACGAAGCGCAACCGTGCCCAGCAGTGGGTCAGCGCCTGGACGTTCTCTCCGCCGCCCACGGCCGCGAGCAGGGACGCAGCGGTGCTCGCTGCGCCGCCGCGCACGGCACCGTCCGTCACGGCACCGACCCGTCGTCACGACGTGGGGCACCCACGTCGACGAGCCGGCTCACGTGGAGCGCGAGGTAGAGGAGCTCGTCCGTGGTGATCGACCAGTCGAACTCCTCCCCCAGCAACGTCCCGATGCGCCCCGCGGTGACGTACTCTCGCGGCCGCGCTCCGCGCAGCGCCTCGTGCAGGGCATCAGCGGTGCCGCTGAGCTTGTGGCCGCGCTGCTCACGCAGGAAGAGGTAGCGCAGGTGCGTGACGAACCGAGCGACCTCGACCGAGCCCTCGTCGATCTGCAGCCCGTACTCCCCGCTGATGTGCGCGAGGATCCGGCGCAGCACCTTGGTCATCTGGACGGTCGTGCTGAGGTCGGGTGCGCCCAGCTGCGCATTGACCAGGTGCAGCGCGAGCGGCACGGTCTCGACGGTCGCGAGACGAACCCCTCGTTCACGCTCGATAAGGTCCAGTGCCTCCCCTGCCACGGCCACCTCGGCCGGGTACAGGTGCTGGACTTCCCACCGGAGCGGGTACTCGATCTCTTCCGCGCCCTGCGCGGCACGCCTCAGGGCGAAGCTGATGTGGTCGGCCAGCGGTACGAGGACGTGCTCGGTGACGTTGGCACCGAGACGTTCCCGCGCGAGGTCGACGACGCGCTCGGTGAGCTCGATGTCCGCGAGCGGGATCTCGTCGATGAAGGCTGCGATGCGGTCGGCGTTCGCGGCCGAGCTCGGGACGAACCGCCGCTCGATGCGGTCGGCGTCGACCTCGTCGCCCGGCGTCGCCTGGAAGCCGAGCCCGCGGCCGAGCAGCACCCGCTCGCACCCGCGCTCGTCCATGCCCAGGACGACGTTGTTGTTGAAGACCTTGACGACCTTCACCTGCTTCTCCTCTCCGTGTGCCGAGAAGAGCGGGGGCAGGCGACGCACGGGGTGTGTCGCCTGCCCGGCGCCCGTCCTACGAGGTCAGGCTCGCGCCGTTGGTCCGGATGACGTCGGCGTACCATGCGAACGACGTCTTGCGGTAGCGCTCGAGCGTCCCGGAACCGTCGTCGTTGCGGTCGACGTAGATGAACCCGTACCGCTTGGACAGCTGCGCTGTCGACGCGGACACGATGTCGATCGGGCCCCACGAGGTGTACCCGAGCACGTCGACGCCGTCCTTGATCGCCTCGCCCACCTGCACGAGGTGATCGTTGAGGTACGAGATCCGGTAGTCGTCCACGACCGTGAGCGTCCCGTCGACCTCGACGAGCTCGTCCTTGGCGCCCAGCCCGTTCTCGACGATGAAGAGCGGCTTGCCCCATCGGTCCCAGAACTGGTTGAGGACGATGCGCAGGCCGACGGGGTCGATCTGCCAGCCCCACTCGCTCCCGGGGAGGTGCGGGTTCGGGACGCCGCCCATGATGTTGCCCTCGCCACGGACCTTCTTGGCCGGGTCGCCCGTCTCGCACAGGCTCATGTAGTAGCTGAAGGACACGAAGTCGACGGTGTGGGAGAGGATCTCGCGGTCCTCGTCGGTGATGTCGAGCTCGATGCCGTTCTCCCGGAAGTAGCGCAGGGCGTACCCGGGGTAGACGCCGCGCACGTGCACGTCGGAGAACATGAGATTCATGTGGTCTGCCTCCATGACGGCGAGCGCGTCTGCGGGGTCAGGGGTGAGCGGGTACATCGGCATCGCGATGATCATGCACCCGACCGTGATGTCCGGGTAGAGCTCGTGAGCGATCTTGGTGACGAGCGCTGACGCGACGAGCTCGTGGTGGACGGCCTGGTGCAGGTCTTGTGGTGTGAGCTGGTCGACGGGTGTGCTGATCCCACCGGACATGAAGGGGGCGTGGAGCACCGAGTTGATCTCGTTGAACGTCAGCCAGTACCGCACCTTCGACGCGTACCGATCGAACAGGACGCGCACGTACTTCTCGTAGAAGCCGATGAGGTCGCGCGAGACCCATCCGTCGTACGTCTCGGAGAGGTGGAGCGGTGTCTCGTAGTGGGAGATCGTCACCATCGGCTCGATGCCGTGCTTGGCGCACTCGTCGAAGACGCGGTCGTAGAAGGCGAGCCCTTCCTCGTTCGGTTCCTCTTCGTCGCCCCGAGGGAAGATCCTGGACCACGCGATGGACAGGCGGAACACCGAGAAGCCCATCTCGGCGAAGAGCGCGATGTCGTCCGCGTAGCGGTGGTAGAAGTCGATGGCGTCGAGCTTGAGGTTGTCGGGCGTGGGCCTGTCGGAGCGGGGTCCGACGATGCCGCGAGGCATGACGTCCTGGATGGAGAGGCCCTTGCCTCCTTGGTCGTAGGCGCCTTCTGCCTGGTTGGCGGCGATGGCGCCGCCCCAGAGGAATCCGTCGGGGAACGGCGTGGTCGTGTGGTCGTGCATGGGTGGTCCTTCTTCCGGGAGCTTCGGTGGCCTCGGTCGGGTCCTGCGGGCCGGGGAGAGGCGCTGGCTCTCTCCCCGGCTCGGGGCTCAGCTGACGATCTCGAGCAGCTGCTCGTTCGGACGGACCTCTCCGTCGGTGACGGGGACGACTGCGGTGTAGCGTGCCGCGTTCGTCACGAGCATGACGGTGACGGGGTCGTAGCCGGCGGCGACGATCGCGTCGATGTCGAAGGTCACGAGGAGGTCGCCGCTGCGGACCGTGTCGCCCTGGCGCACGGCGGGGACGAAGCCCACGCCGTCGAGCTCGACGGTGTTGAGGCCGACGTGCACGAGCACCTCGAGCCCGTCGTCGGCGCGGATGCCGAACGCGTGCGGCATGACGGTGAGCAGCGTCCCGGAGATGGGTGCGAACGCCTTGCCCTCGCTCGGGATGACGGCGAGCCCTGTGCCCAGAGCGCCGGACGAGAACACCTTGTCGTTCACGGCGGAGAGCGGGATGACCTGGCCTGCCACGGGTGCGGCGACCGAGAGCGCCTGGCTCCCGTCCTCGCGTCGCGCGTCCGCTGTGCCGGGGGCGACCTTCGTGGCGCCCGGCTCAGGGATGTCGGTGAAGCCGAGCACGAGCGTGAGGACGAACGCGATGACCATCGCGAGGCCGGTCCCGACGAGCTGGAGCGTGAAGTTGCCGACGTTGAGGGTGGAGGTCAGGGTGATCGCGCCCGGCAGGACGAAGCCCTCGGCTGCGGAACCGCCGGCCGCGGCGATCGCCCCACCGACGGCACCTCCGATGCACGCGTAGATGAAGGGCTTCTTCAGGCGGAGCGTCACTCCGTAGATCGCCGGTTCGGTCACACCAGCCAGGAAGGCGGAGATGCTCGCTGGTCCCGCGACGCCCTTGAGCTCGCGGTTGCGGGTCTTGATGAGGACGGCCGCGGCGGCGCCTGCCTGGGCGAGGACCGCGGCGAACAGCGGACCGGAGATGAGGGAGTATCCCTGGGTGGCGAGGTCCTGGACCATGACAGGGACGAAGCCCCAGTGGACTCCGAAGATGACGAAGACCTGCCAGAACGCGCCCATGAGCGCGCCGCCGACGGCGGGCGAGAGTCCCCAGAACCAGTTGACGCCGTCGGAGAGCCCGGTCCCGACCCAGTCGGCGACCGGACCGATGGCCAGGAACGTCAGGGGGACGATGATCACGAGGACGAGCATCGGCGTGACGAAGTTGCGGATCGCGTCCGGCAGCACACGGTCGAGCAGGCGTTCGAGGTGTCCCTGCGCGTAGATCGCGAGGATCGTCGGGATCACCGCGGACAGGTAGCTGACCATGATCACGGGGATGCTGAGGAACGTCAGCTGCTCGCCGCCGGCGGCGAAGGCCTGCAGCGTGACGCTCGCGCCCTCGGCGTTCGGGATGACAGCGACCGTCGCCGAGTAGATGAGCGCGCTCGCGATCGCGAGCGCCGTGTACACGTTCGCCCTGAACTTCTTCGCCGCGGTGACCGCCAGCAGGATGGGCAGGAACTGGAAGATCGCGTCGCCCGCGGTGAAGAGGATCGCATAGGTCGGGCTCGCGGTGACCTCGGGAACGACGTTCGCCCAGACGGCCAGGAGGGCCTTGAGCAGACCGGACGCGGCCAGCACCCACAGGAAGGGCGTGAAGATCGACGTGATGAGGTCGATCGCCTTGGCCAGGATCCCGCTCGAGGAGGGCCCTTCGGCGGAGAGGTCGCCGCTCGCGGTGAGCGCCTCGTACACCTTGCCGACGTTGTTGCCCACGACGACCTGGAACTGGCCGCCGGACTCCACGACGGTGATGACCCCCTGGGTGGCCTCGACAGCGGCCTTGTCCACCTTGGCGCGGTCGGCCAGCTGGAATCGAAGCCTCGTGGCGCAGTGCGTCACAGACCTCACGTTCTCGGTTCCTCCGACGGCCCGCAGGACTTCTGCAGCTGTCGTCTCGTGCTTGCTCGCGGTTGCCACGATTCCTCCTTGAATACGCGTGTCCGTCGAGTGGGTCCTGCCTCGGGCAACAAAAAAGACCCAAGCCACGATCCGTCGCGATTCTTCGTCGCGTCGGTTCGAGCTCGGGTCTTGCCTGCTGCGCAGTAACAATCCCAGACGTAGGGGCTGCTCCTTGAGCAACCACCGCCAAGTTACTGCGAAGGTCCGGCACCGTCAAGCATCGGGTGCGTCCTGCCCGTCGACCAGGCCGAGCTCTGCGAAGGCTGCCACGAGCCCTTCGGCCTGCGGCCCGCGGGCCACCCTGTCGGCCACGGCGAGAACACGCTGGTCAGCCCCCTCGATCGCCACACCGATCCCTGCGTAGGCGAGCATCTCGATGTCGTTGAGCCCGTCGCCGAAGGCGATCGTCCGCTCGCGCGGGATGCCGAGCTGCTCGATCGCGATCGCGATCCCGACGGCCTTGTCGACGTCCGAGAGGTAGATCTCGCCGGCGGAGTCGCCCATGTCGGGGATGGAGCTCGGGAGCACCGCCGTCGGGCCACCGATCTCGTCGCGGAGCAGCTCCGCGCTGATGCGCGAGTCGAACACGGTGATCTTGCCGAAGGAGACGCCGCTGAGGTCGTCGGACATCGTCAGCCGGTCGAGGATGTCCCGCGGTCCTTCGTGGTGCTCGGGCCCGGGGCCCAGGTGGTGGGTGAGGAGCGCGGTCAGCCGCACGTCGAGGCCGAGCGGCCCGTAGAGGGAGTCGGGAGCCTCGAGGAGGTAGGCGGCGTCGTGACGTGTGAGGACCTCGACCGAGCGGGCGGCGAGCTCCGGCGAGAACCGCAGGTCGCTGTGGACCACGCCGCCGATCTCGACGTAGCCTCCGGCGGCAGCGACGATCCCGTCGAATCCCGCGGCCAGGAGCCGTGGCGGGAGCATGGAGAGCGGGCGCCCCGTGCACAGGAGCACCTTGTGCCCGTTGGCTCGGGCCGCGCGCACCGCCGCGACGTGGGCGTCGGGAACGGCACCGTGGTGCGCATAGGTGCCGTCGACGTCCAGGAATACTGCTCGCTGACCAGTCATCGGGCCAGTGTGCCCCGCGCCGACCGGACCGAGCCAATCGGTGCGTCGCGCGGTCCGGTCTTTGTAGACTCGACGGTAGCCAGTCGCCGGACACACCTCCGAGACGCGATCCCCCTCGAGAGGTCCCCCAGCAATGAGCCTGATCCGGCTGCACGACGTCCATGTGCGCTACGACAACGCCCAGATCCTGCGTGAGGCGTTCTTCCGCCTGGAGCCGGGCGACCGGGTGGGACTCATCGGCAAGAACGGCTCGGGCAAGACGACGCTGCTCAAGCTCGTCCTCGGCCAGGTGGAGCCTGACTCGGGGACGGTGACGCTCGACCAGGGCATGAAGGTCGGCTACTTCTCGCAGTTCTCCGAGCTCGACGGCGAGGCGACGATCACCGAGGTGCTCGACGCGCTCTTCGTCGAGATCAAGGCCATCGAGGCGGAGCTCGCGGCGATCGACGCGTCCATCGCCGCCGACTCCTCGGACGGCAAGGCTCTCGACGCGCTCGTCCACCGTCAGTCCGAGCTCTTCGAGGACATGGAGCGCCTCGATGGCTGGGACTATCACCGCCGCATCGACACCGCACTGACGACGCTCGGGTTCGACGAGGCCCACCGCACGTGCTCGATCGACGAGCTCTCCGGAGGTTGGCGCAACCGTGCCGCCCTCGCGAAGATCATGCTCGAGGCCCCGGACGTGCTCCTTCTCGACGAGCCGACCAACTACCTCGACGTCGCCGGCGTCGAGTGGCTCGAGGCGTGGTTCCGCGACTTCCGCGGCGCGGCGATCATCGTCTCGCACGACCGCAAGTTCCTCGACGCCGTCATCACGCGCACCGTGGAGGTCGAGAACTTCCACCTGCACGAGTACCCAGGGAACTTCGGCGAGTACGTCACGCAGAAGCAGTTCCGGCTCAAGACGCTCGAGGCGCAGTTCGTCCACGAGTCCGAGCTCCTCGCGTTCGAGGCCGAGGGCATCGCCGACCGTCGCGAGGCCGCCAAGGCGGCGAGCAAGGGGCTCGGCAACCAGCTCGCGAAGATCAAGAAGTCGCGCGCCCCGCGCCCGGTCGACCAGATCATCACGGAGATCTACGGCGGGCTGCACGTCAAGGACGTCCTCTGCCGGGTGGACGGGCTGAGCAAGGCGTACGGCGAGAAGGTCCTCTTCGAGGACCTGAGCTTCGAGATCCGCCGCGGCAACCGCATCGTCGTGCTCGGCGCGAACGGCAGCGGCAAGACGACCCTCCTGCGCGTCCTCACGGGCGAGGAGCAGGCCGACTCCGGCGAGGCGGCCTGGACCAAGGGCACGTCGACGATCTCGTACAACCAGGTGGTCGACGAGCTCGACGACACCGACACCGTGAGCCACGCCGTCAACGCTATGCCGGACAGCCTCGCGCTCACGGCGACGCGCAAGTCCGTCAACCGCTTCCTCGCGATGTTCCAGTTCTCCGACGCCGACCTCAAGCAGAAGATCGGCAACCTCTCCGGTGGTCAGCGGGCCCGCGTCGCGATGGCGCAGTGCCTGCTCTCCGGGGCGTCGGTCCTCCTGCTCGACGAGCCGACCAACCACCTCGACCTCTCGAGCACCCAGGTCATGGAGCGTGCGCTCGTCCACTTCCCCGGCGCTGTCGTGGTCGTCAGCCACGACCGCTTCTTCACGGAGAAGATCGCCAACCGCCACCTCGTCTTCGGCACCGCCGGGGCGGGGCCGGGCGAGATCGAGGTCCGCGGCGCATAGTCGCCTGCGACCCCGCCCACCTGCTCGCTCTCCGCTACATGCCGGCGTGCTCGACGCGCACGACCGGCGGCTCAGCACCGTCGTAGTCGTCGGGGATCTCGATGACCGACGTGGTCGGCACGAAGTCCATGGTGCAGGGGCCGGCGTCGTCAGCGGCCACGGTCACGACGATCTCGTCCCCGTCGACGGTCACGGCGGTGGGGATCGCGGGGCACGTCGAGCTGCCGGTCGTGAAGACGTGGATGGTTCCGTCGTCCGGCATGACGACCGCGCCCGTCTCCTCGGCGCCAGCCTCGCCCTCCGGCAGTCCTGCGTACTGCTCGAGGATCTCGACCTCGGAACCGGTGCCGACCGACGAGTCCGGGGCCGTCTCGGAGGAGGTCGCCGTCGGTTCGGTCACCGGGTCGTCGGAGTCCTGCGTCCGGTTGACCAGGAAAACCACGACAGCGATGACGAGCACCGCGACGATGACGAGCACGGTCCAGAGGGTCCTGCGAGGCTGCGACTCCTGCGGGTGAGCGTCCATGCGTTCACCGTAGACCCGCTCGGGCGTCGTGTCCTGGTATAGGCCGTTCTGCTCCCCCGACGTCGCGACGACCGGTCGGGCCGTCGAGCCTCCCCCGGCCGCCCGGGGCTCAGGCGTACTCGACCGTGACCGTCGGGACGACGTCGGAGTCCTTGAACTCGTCGGGGAGCTCGACGACGGATGTCGTCGGGCCGTAGTCGGCCGTGCACGGCCCGTCGGAGTCGGAGTCCACGGTGATAACGATGTCGCCGTCGATGATCACGAGGTCGATCGGGACGGCCGGGCAGGACGAGCTGCCCATGGTTGTCACGTGGATCGTCCCCTCGTCCACCAGGACGAGGGCGGTGGGCTCCTGCCCCTCCCCTACGCGAGGCGGTCCGCCGCGGTACTGCTCGATGACGAGGTCGTCACGCGTCAGGAGGTAGACCCAGAGGCCAACGGCTGCGAACACGACGATAACAAGGGCGACGGCGACGATCTTGCGGCGGCCGAAGCCCGTGCGCGCGGTGTTCATGCAGGCCACCGTAGCGCTGAGAGACGTCGGCGTCAGCCGTTCTCCGGGCCGGTCGTGCTGGTCGACGGCTGGGCGCGGCGCTGGCCGAGGTGATAGCCGCCGGCTGCACTGAGGAGGAGTGCGCCGAGAACGAGAACGACGAGCGCGGCGCTGCCGGACCTGCTCAGGGCGACGATGTCGTCGGAGAAGTTCACCTCGGTGGTTGCCGAGTACGTGAACCATCCGAAGCTCACCGCCCCGAACCCGGAGCCGACGAACCATGCCCCGCCGGCGATGACGAGGACAGCTCCGGAGACGACGAGGGCGGACAGCGGGCGGGACCGGATCAGACGCATGACGTGATCATGCCACGACGGGGTGACGCTGCGTCGGCCCTCGCGGCAGCCACGTCGGGACCAAGGGCCCATCCGTCATGAACCACAAGATCTAGGCTCGAATAGACGTCCACTACACATGATCTTGTGTCCAGGGGATGTCACACCGGAGATCACGAACAGGGAGCGAGACGCAGTTGACCGTCGTCGAGGACAACCGAACAGGCCGCGTGGCCACGCAGGCGCACGGCACCATGCCGACGATCGTCAAGCGGGACGGTCGTGTGGCCGAGTTCGATGCGTCGCGCGTGGAGCATGCGCTCCTGGCGGCATTCGCTGCCGTCCGCGACGAGCCGCGCCCGCTCGTCCGACCGATCGTCGAGGGCCTGACGCAGGAGGTCGGCGCAGAGATCGCGCGACGCTTCCCGGAGACCGTGCAGATCTACGAGGTCCAGAACGTCGTCGAGCACGTCCTCATGGAGAGCCGTCACTACGACGTGGCCGAGGCCTACATCAGCTACCGCGTGCAGCGAGACATCGCCCGGAACCGGTCGACGGACGTCAACCACTCCATCGGTGAGCTCATGAGCAAGGCGAGCGCGGTGGTCAACGAGAACGCCAACAAGGACAGTGACGTCTTCAACACCCAGCGCGACCTCACGGCCGGCGCGGTCGGCAAGGCCATCGGTCTGACGATGCTCCCGGCGCACGTCGCGAACGCCCACCAGAAGGGCGAGCTGCACTATCACGACCTCGACTACCACCCCTACTCCCCCATGACGAACTGCTGCCTCATCGACTTCAAGTCGATGCTCAGCAAGGGATTCCGCATCGGCAACGCAGAGGTGGAGCCGCCGCGGTCGATCCAGACGGCGACGGCGCAGATCACGCAGATCATCGCCAACGTGTCGTCGAGCCAGTACGGCGGGTGCACGGTCAACCGGATCGACGAGCTCCTCGCTCCCTACGCCGCGAACAACCTCGCCAAGCACCTGGCCGATGCCGAGGAGTGGGTGAGCGAGCCTGAGCGGCGCGAGGAGTATGCCAGGGCCAAGACGCGCAAGGACATCCACGACGCGATGCAGTCGCTGGAGTACGAGATCAACACGCTCTTCACGTCGAACGGGCAGACGCCGTTCACGTCGCTCGGCTTCGGTCTCGGCCTCGGATGGTTCGAGCGCGAGATCCAGCAGGCGATCCTCGACATCCGGATCGAAGGTCTCGGCGGTGAGCACCGCACGGCGATCTTCCCGAAGCTCATCTTCACGCTGCGCCGCGGCGTGAACCTCGAGCCGGGCGACCCGAACTACGACATCAAGCAGAGCGCGCTCGAGTGCTCTACCAAGCGCATGTACCCGGACGTGCTCAGCTACGACAAGATCGTCGAGCTCACCGGGAGCTTCAAGGCGCCGATGGGCTGCCGCTCGTTCCTCCAGGGCTGGGAGGACGAGAACGGCGAGGATCTCGTCGAGGGGCGCATGAACCTCGGTGTCGTCACGCTCAACCTGCCGCGCATCGCGCTGGAGACCCGCGGCGACAAGGACGCGTTCTGGGCGCTGCTGTCCGAGCGCCTCGACACGGTCCGCGACGCGTTGCTGTTCCGCATCGAGCGCTGCACCGAGGCGACGCCGGGCAACGCACCGATCCTCTACCGCTACGGCGCGTTCGGGCGTCGTCTCGACCCGGAGGACTCGGTGGACCAGCTCTTCCGCGACGGTCGCGCCACGGTCTCCCTCGGCTACATCGGCCTCTACGAGGCTGCGGCCGCGTTCTTCGGTGGCGCCTGGGAGGACGACCCGGAGGCGAAGGAGTTCACGCTCGACATCCTCCGGACGCTCTCGGGCCGGACCCACGCGTGGACGGCCGAGTACTCGTACCAGTTCTCCGTGTACTCGACACCGAGCGAGAGCCTCACCGACCGTTTCTGCCGGCTCGACAAGGCCAAGTTCGGTGCCGTCGCGGACATCACCGACAAGGACTACTACACGAACAGCTTCCACTACGACGTGCGCAAGAACCCCACGCCGTTCGAGAAGCTCGACTTCGAGAAGGACTACGCACCGCTCACCTCGGGTGGGTTTATCCACTACTGCGAGTACCCGATCCTCCAGCACAACCCCAAGGCCCTCGAGGCCGTGTGGGACTACGCCTACGACCGGGTCGGCTATCTCGGTACGAACACGCCGATCGACCACTGCTACGCGTGCGGCTTCTCGGGCGACTTCTCCCCGACCGCCCGCGGCTTCAAGTGCCCCGAGTGCGGCAACGAGGACCCGCGCACGTGCGACGTCGTCAAGCGCACGTGCGGCTATCTCGGCAACCCGCAGGCCCGCCCGATGGTGCACGGTCGGCACACGGAGATCGCGTCGCGCGTGAAGCACCTGGTCGACGGCGGGGCCGCCTCCCAGGCAGACGGTCAGGCGGGCTGAGCCGTGCGGCAGCCGCAGGCGGACTGGCTGTCGGAGAAGGTGAGCCAGGACCATGTCGCCGACTACAAGCCCTTCGTGTTCGTCGACGGCGAGGGCGTGCGCTGCAGCCTCTACGTCAGCGGGTGCCTCTTCGCGTGCGAGGGGTGCTTCAACGAGGCGGCGTGGAGCTTCCGCTACGGCCAGCCGTACACGCCGGAGCTCGAGGAGCGGATCGTCGCCGACCTCGGCCACGAGTCGGTGCAGGGCCTCAGCCTGCTCGGCGGCGAACCGTTCCTCAACACGAGCGTCTGCCTGCGGGTGATCGCCCGCATGAAGGCGGAGCACGGCTCGACGAAGGACGTCTGGGCGTGGAGCGGGTTCACGTTCGAGCAGCTGCTGGGGGGCAGCCCGGACAAGGTCGCGCTTCTGGGGGAGCTCGACGTGCTCGTCGACGGGCCCTTCACGCTCGCCGAGCGCGACCTCACGCTCCCGTTCCGCGGGAGCAGGAATCAGCGGGTGCTCGACGTGCGGGCGTCGCTGCACGCGGGCGAGGCGGTGCACTGGATGTCGCAGCGCACCATCAGCGACGAGCGGTTTGTCCGGATCGACTAGTTTGATCCCATGACTTCTCGGGGGCGCACCACGAACCATCACGTACGGACCGCCCTCTCGCGCTTCGGGTTGACGACGGCCGTTGCTCTGCTCGTCGGCGTGGTCCCGGCCGTGATCGCCGCGGTCGGGACCCGCAGGTACGTCATCTGGTCGCTCATGTGGAATGGCTTCCCCGACGGCGGGCAGGAGCGACACGCCGCTCTCGTCCTCGTCGGCGTGGGGATCGGGCTGGGGCTCGTCCTGCAGCTCGGGACCGTGATCATCGCGGCGCGGGTCAACCGCGACGCTGTCTACGCACCTGCACCGTCGGCCGTCGGTGCAGCGCTGGGGGCATCGGGGATCCTCACGACGATCGTCCTCGCCGCGACAGGGTCGACGTACACGGTGGCCGTCGCAGGGGCTCTCACCGTTCTCTTTTTCCTGGCCGTCGCGGTGCTCGTGGCAACGGCGGGCGCCGCGGTCGGACCACCGGCACCCGTCTCCGACCAGGCCACCAGCCCGTCCGCCCCGGGTGCTCAGAGATCACCCGTGACGATCGCGATCACCCGGTTCGGGCTGACGACCTCGACGGCGATGCTGGTCGGTGCCCTTCCCGCTCTGGTCGTCGCGCTGGCCGCATGCAGGTACACGGACCTGACGTGGGGGTGGTGGGAGGACGACCTCTTCCACGACGAGGTCTGGGGCGAGGCTGTGCGCCTCGGCGGCCCCGCGATCGTCGTCGGCCTGGTCCTGGCGCTGGTGCTGGTGCTCCTCGCTGCTCGGATCAACCGCGCCGTCGTCCCCGTTCCGGTCACGTCAGCCCTCTGCGGTGTCGTGGCGGCGTCCGGACTCTTCGCGACGATGATCCTCGCGGCGACCGGATCACGGCACACGACCGACGTCGGAGCGTCGACGGCGTACTTCCTGGTGTGTGCCGTCGCTCTCGTCACAGTGGCTGCGAGCCGACGCGTGCCCGACGTGCAGGAGCCCGCCTGTCCTCAGACCTCCGCGGGACGGTAGCGCTGGACGGTGTGCCGTGGGGCGTCACGTCGAGCCGACGTCACGCGACGGGCTTCAGCGTCAGGGCCACACCCCTCGCGTCCGAGACCACCAGGACGATCGTCTCTCCGACGACGACTCCGCTGATGACGGTCCCGTCCCACGCGACGGCCAGCCCGGCCTGCGGTTCCCCGTCGATGACGAGTGCCGCGGACTCTGCCCGGACCTCGGCCGTCCTCGCCTTCCGGACGGCCGCCGCCATGGCGTCCTTGGACGCGCCCTCGCTCAGCGCACGCTCGAGCGCGGCACCGACCAGCGCGTCGGTCACGGCGCCGGCAAGAGTGTGCGCGGTATCCGACGCGAGCGCGGACGTGATCGTCCGCGTCTCGGCACCGGACGTCGCCACCCACGTCCGACGGCTCTCGGGCGCAGGGCTCTCGCTGTCCGTCATCCATGTGTCCTCGACGAGGAGCAGAGCCTCGCCGTGGTGCTCGACGCTGGACACGACGCGCACTGTCTCGGTCGATGACGAGGGCATGGAACCCCGTTTCCTCAGGAGTCGGCAGACGAGCGAGCAGGCTCAAGGTTCTCACGACCGCCGACGTGATCACAGCGTCCTGACGTCACCCTCGATGTCCGCTGTCCTACCGGTCGACGTCCGGCTCCGTCGTGTCGTTGCCCTTGTCCGGGGCGTGGTCGACGGACAGCCGGAAGTTGTCGCCGTGCTGCTCGACGCCCTGCACGACGGCGTCGCGGACCATGTCGATCGCCACCTCTCGACGCACGATCAAGGGGTCGGTCCGGAGGTCCTTCCAGAGCGCGAAGGTGATGAGCAGCATGACGAGGACGAACGGCAGCGACGCTACGACGGTGAGGTTCTGCAGACCCGTCAGGGCTTCGGCCCCGCCACCGCCGATGGCGAGCATGATCGCTGCGACGGCGCCCATGAGCACGCCCCAGACGACCACGACGCGGGTTCGCGGCTCGATCGCTCCGCGTTGGGACAGGGTGCCCATGACGATGGACGCGGAGTCGGCTCCGGTGACGAAGAAGATGGCGATGAGCGCGATGACGAGCACGGTGCTGATGCTCGCGAGCGGGAAGTTGGACAGCAGCTGGAACAGCGCTGAGTTGGAGTCCACGGCTCCGTCGATGGTCATGTCGCCGCTGGTCTGCTGCTGGCGGATGGCGGACCCGCCGAGGATCGAGAACCAGACGAGCGCGACGAGCGTCGGCGCGAGGAGCACGCCGGTGACGAACTCCCGGATGGTGCGCCCGCGGCTGATCCGCGCGATGAACATGCCGACGAACGGTGTCCAGGAGATCCACCACGCCCAGTAGAAGATCGTCCAGCTGGACAACCACGCGGACACCTCTTCGCCCCCCGTGGCGGAGGTCCGCGAGGCCATGTCCGTCATGTCACCGAGGTAGGAGCCGATCGTCGTGGGGATGAGGTTGAGGATGAAGAGGGTGGGCCCGACGACGAAGACGAAGACGGCGAGCACCAGCGCGAGGACCATGTTGGTGTTCGAGAGCCACTGGATGCCGCGCGCGATCCCGGAGACGGCGGAGGCCACGAACGCGACGGTGAGGACGGCGATGATCCCGATGAGCAGGGGCGTCCCGAGGTCGTCCGCCCAGCCGCTGAACTCGATCCCGGCACCGATCTGCGTAGCACCGATGCCCAGGGAGGCTGCGGAGCCGAAGAGCGTAGCGAAGATCGCGAGCATGTCGATGATCCTGCCGACCTTGCCCTCGCTCTTGTTCCCGAGGACGGGCCACAGCACCGAGGAGAACAGCTGTCTGCGCCCCCTGCGGAACGTGCCGTAGCCGATGGCGAGCCCCACGACCGCATAGACCGCCCAGGGGTGCAGACCCCAGTGGAACATCGACGTCGCCAGCGCGGTCCGCACGGCGGCCTCGGACTCCGCTGCGGTCGTCCCGGGTGGCGGGTCGATGAAGAAGCTCAGCGGTTCGGCGACGCCGAAGAACATGAGGCCGATGCCCATGCCGGCGCTGAACATCATCGAGATCCATGACACGGTGCGGAACTCGGGCACCTCGTCGTCTGCCCCCAATCTGATCCGCCCGTACTTGCTGGCGGCGATCCACAGGACGAAGACGACGAAGAAGCTCGCGGAGAGCACGAACAGCCAGCCGGCCTTGTCGATGACCCAGCTCTCAGCGGTCGCGGAGACGGATCCGAGGTTCTCCGTGCTGATGAGACCCCACGCGACGAAAGCCAGCGCGAGGGCCGCTGTCACGCCGAAGACCCAGCGGTCCAGGCCGGAGCTCTCCGGCTGGTGGACCTTCGTCGACCCGGCGTTGCGGGCTTCGAGCAGGCGATGGCCGGAGTGGTCCACATGATCGGACAACGACCGCGTCGTCGGGGGCTTCAAGGTCTTCCGTCCCCCCGCGGGTCGGTTCGACCCGGGCGATGTCTTCTTGTCGGGTGTCGACATGTGCAGTGGTTCTCCCACGAGTCTTCGCGGGGTCGAGACCTCGCATCCTGCGGAGCAATGGACGATCGTCCACGCTATCCCACAGTCCGGAGGTGCGCCCCGTGACGGCTCAGGTCACGGGCGTCGCCGCGGACGTCGGCGGCGACGCCCAGCCGCAGCTCACTGCGCGTCGGCGGGGACGACCACCGGGCGGCTGCGCATCGCGAGGAGGTAGACCACGGCGCCGAGGAGCGCCCCGAGCACCCAGGCGAAGCCGCTGAGCTCTTGGAGCGCCGGCACCCAGACCGCGCTGACGGAGAAGATCGCGGCGAGCGCGAACGCTCCGACGGCCCGGACGTTCCACCCACGCGTGAAGTAGTACGCACCGTCGGGGGATGCCGAGTAGAGGTCGGAGACCGCGAGCTTCTGCTTCCGCAGGATGTAGTAGTCGACGACCATGATCCCGTAGAGCGGCGCGAGGACGGCGCCGAGGGTGTCGACGAACGTCGGGAGCCCGATGGTGCTGATGACCGAGACCCACAGTGCCCCGATGACGAAGGCGACGATGGCGGTGATGTAGCCGCCCTGCTTGAAGCTGATCCGCTGCGGCGCGAGGTTCGACAGGTCGAACGCGGGCGGGATGAAGTTCGCGACGAGGTTGATGCCGATCGTGGCGACGAGGAACGTGACGGCGGCGAGGACGGTGAGCGGGACGCTGCCGGTGAGCCCGACGATCTCGGCCGGGTTGGTCAGTGGTTCGCCCGTCCCGTCCTGGTAGACGATGTACGCGCCCGCGGTGATGAACAGGGACAGGAACGTGAAGAACGCGAGACTCACGGGGAGTCCGAGGAGGTTGCCGCGGCGCATCGCACCCTGGCTGCGGGAGAACCGTGCGAAGTCGCCGAAGTTGATGATGACGGCCGAGAAGTAGGCGATCATCGTGCCGATGACGCCGACGAACGCGGAGATGGCAGCGCCGCCCGTCACTGTGTCGTTCGTGAAGATCGAGCCGACGGCGGGCAGCAGCTCGTCGCCGGCCTGCACCCAGACCGCTCCGAGCAGCAGGAGCATGACGACGTAGACCGCAGGGCCCGCAAAGTTGAGGAACGCCGTGATGGAGTCCATCCCCTTGAGGAACAGACTGATCTGGATGATGGAGACGATGACGTAGGAGACCCAGTCCACGGCGTTCATGCCGAGGAACGTGCCGCCGCCGGGGGTGCCGAGGATCGCGTTGAGAGCGAGCGCGACGGCGGTCGACGCGAAGTAGGTCTGCGCGCCGTACCAGAAGATCGCGACGATGCCCCGCACGAGGGCTGGCAGCTGCGCTCCGCGCACGCCCATGCTCGAGCGCGCCATGACGGGGTAGGGGATGCCGTACTTCACGCTCGGTCGTCCGGTGAGGTTGACGAGCCCCATGACGATCGCGCCGGCCGCGACGATCGCGAGGAACACCCACCAGCCGCTGATCCCTGCCGTGATGAACAGGCTCGCCGCGAGCGTGTACCCGGCGAGGCTCTGCACGTCGTTGGTCCACACGTTGAAGATCTCGAAGGAGCCCCACCGCCGCTTCGACTCCGGCAGCGGCGCAAGATCCTCGTTGTGCAGGGAGGCGTGCGGGTCGCTGAGGATGAACCCGCCTGTTGCTGCGGCCACCCGCTCGGCGAGGTCCGGTGTCGACGAGGTGTCGGGCGTGGCCGTCGGCGCTGCGGCAGCGTCGGTGTCCTTCTGGATGGTCATGAACGCTCCTGGAGATGGCAGTTCTCGGGAGATATCGGCAGCGGCTCGCTGTCCCGATGACGCTATCCAGGTGCGTTATGTCCCGGGTTTCGGCCGGGTGAAGATTTGTTTCGGTGCGGGGTCGCGGGGAGAAGACCACAGCCTCCGACGCCACAGCCCGAGCTACTCGATGTAGAACCCGCCCTCGCCGCGGGAAACACGCAGGTGACCGCTCACAGGCAGGTCGATCTCGACGCAACCGATGACAGCCTCTGCGAGGAGGCACACAACCGCCGGCCCGGCGGGCACGTTGATCCGAAAACGTCCGTTGGGCTCCACCTCCACTAGGACAGCGCCGAAGTCGTCGGCAAGCGCGTCGAGGTCGAGTGTCGGGTAGAAGTCACTGAACACGGGCCCTTCGTCTGGAGCCGCGTCATCTGGCCAGACGTCGCGCACCTTCACACCGGGAATGACGAGGAACGTGCCATCGTCGGCGCGGTAATCGGGTCGGCCAGTGTCACTCACTCCAACGTACGTGCCCGTCACTCCTCCAGCCTGGGGGTTGGGCGTCGACGTATGCGTAGATGATCCCGGCAATGACAGCGACGACGATGAGTCCGCCCACAGCGCCCCGGGTGCGCACCCTGATCGGCATGGTCCCCCATTCCAGGCGGGGCGCGCTGTGCACTCTGACTAGCGCAGGCTAGCGCGTCGCGTAGAACACCACAGCCACCGACGCCGCCACGTTCAACGAGCCCACTCCCCCGGCCATCGGGATCTTCACCACAGCATCCACCGCGGCGAGCGTCGCGTCCCCGAGCCCGTGCCCCTCGGTCCCGAACACGAACGCGACCTTCTCGTTTCCCTGTTCGACGAACTCGTCCAGCGTCACTGAATCGTCGCTCAATGCCAACGCCGCCACCGTGAACCCCTCCGCCTGCAGCTCCGCAACGCCGCCCGGCCAGCTCTCGATCCGCGTCCACGGCACCTGGAACACCGTCCCCATCGACACCCGAACGCTCCGCCGGTACAGCGGGTCCGAGCACCGCATCCACCCCGAGCGCCACAGCCCCACGAAAAATCGCTCCACCGATGTCGGCTTTGGACTACAAGATTCCACGGCGGGCCTCCCCACTTGGCATGTAACAGAGCCCTCCAATCAGTCCCAGGACATGACTCGCTAGATCTGTCATCCTTGCCGTATGGCGGAACCTGTGAGTGCAGATATCGGAGCGACGTTCGGACAGTTCTTCTTTCGTGGAGATGGGCCGTCACACTCGACGCTCACCGGCGTTATCCATGAGGGTGGCTACGGAGACGACGATCCGTTCGATCCGGCAACGAAAACGCCAAGCAAGCAGCAGAGGGTGCTCACCGTCTTCAGGTCTTCTCTGCGACACCCCTCGGGTGCTCACAAGCTAGTGACAGCTATGCTCAGCGCGCTCCGGGTAGGTGACCATTTCACGCCTGGGTCATCCGTGTACTCACCAGAGCTGGTGAGTAGGCTCAGGCGAGCGTTCGCTATGCAAGGTTGGGACCTATCGTCAGATGGGCACCTAGCCCGACTTGGAGACATCGACCTAGACACCGGTGGTCGGGAGGCGCTCGAGGAGCAACTCGCGCGGATCCAAAGGAACGTTGAAGACCCAGCAGCACTCCTCGGCGCAGCCAAGGACCTCATCGAATCGATCTCGAAATTTGTCCTCGAGGAAACTCACATGCTGCCTGAGCGGAAGATGGACTTTCCGGAAGCCCTGCACCTGGCAATGGACCAACTGGGGATGGTCCCCCGGGCAGTCGATTCGTCGGTGCCTGGTGGCAAGGCTGTGCGCGCGGTCTACCAATCGGCACAGACAATAGCTCTCCAGGTTAACGAACTGCGCAACGCGCAGGGAACTGGTCATGGCAGAACACTCCCCACAGGGGTAACCGCGGAGACTGCACGCTTCGTGATTCGAGAGGCCGCTATCATCGCTGAACTGCTCCTATCATCGCTTGATCGACAGACGCGAGCCTGAACAACCCTGCCCAATGCGCGGATACCTAGGAGACAGGCTCCGTTATCCCCTCGGTGCGTCGTCACGCCCCGCCATCCCGCAAGCGTTCGAGCAGGGAACTGCTCGTCGGGTTGCGCTTGCATTGACTCCCAAACGCTCTGGGAGCGGCCTGGACGAGCCTTCGCGTTTCGAACGTCGGCGTGAGCCTCGCAACACCCCGGGGCAAGCAACGTTTAATTTGTTGCCATCTCGGAGGAGTGGCCGTCCGGGCTGGGCGGCGGCCCATCCGGGCACCCGGTCCGTTACAGCGACTCGCCACGCGGCGGCTCCCGCGTCGCGTAGAACACCACAGCCGCCGACGCCGCCACGTTCAACGAGTCCACTCCCCCAGCCATCGGGATCTTCACGACTGCATCCACAGCCGCTGAGGTCGCATCCCCGAGCCCGTGCCCCCCCCCTGTCGCGAACACGAACTGGATCTTCTCGTTCCGCAGCTCCACGAACTCGTCCAACGTCACGGATCGTCGCTCAGCGCCAACGCAGCGACCGTTAACCCCTCCGCCCGCTGCTCCGCGACCCCACCGGGCCAGCCCTCGATCCGCGTCCACGGCACCTGGAACACCGTCCCCATCGACACCGGACGAGCGAAGCATGGACGCGGACGGCGCGGTTGACGCCTCGAAAGGTGGCCTCTTGCAAAGCTGTGCGAGCCCTCCGCGGCGGCGACAGGCACGCGGAGTGGTTCCTCTAGGAACACGCGGGTTCCTACTGTCTGGCAGAGCTCTACAGTGTCCAAGCTGCTCCGCTCAGTCCGTGCGCCTTCGGCGTACCGCTCTCGGGGTGGCTGCGGACGGAATAACTCACCACCTTCGCCACCGGAAGTCAAGTGGAGGGTGTAGCGGGCGAAGTGGGATGAAAGCCGACGGACACGCATGGTCAACGAGGCGTTCCTTGACGCGAGACACTCAAGATCAGCATGGTGCATCCGACGAGATTCACGCTACTATCGACTATTACAGAGCGACACGAAGCGGTCAGAAAATTGGAGATGCAGCATGGTTGCCAAACCCGTCGTACTCCCGAACATGTCGTTTCCTACACGCGGTGCGGCAAAGAACTGGGTCCGCGACAACATCAAAGATGCCTATGATACTGGCGAGATTATAGACAATCCACTACACGTCATGGTCCTATTTGACCTCCTCGAACGTGACAACGACGTCGAAAAGATCGGCGTGGGGGTTCGTGAGTTCTTCATAAATCTAACTTCGCGAGGCAAGGGTAGTCTCCAGCACGTCAAGCGCAATGCTCGAGGAATCTGGATTCGCCGATTTGATGACTCAGAGGACGACTGGAGCTACACAAGCGCAATCGACCAGGAAGGCATCGTCTCGGATGTGAAAGAAGCATTGCGCACCGTGGTCGATGAGAACCGTGTAGAGTTCCGAGAACGTCAGTTCGCGAACGGCCCAGTGCATTGCTACCGGACGGGCCAAGCGATATCAACCTACACAGAGGCAGAGGTTCGATACGTCGCGCCCTCCTGGGCTGAACTCACCCAAGGTTTTGCAGCGTCTCAAGGAGGCTGGGACCGGGTCGAACTGAGTTCCGCCAAATCTGTCGGCCAGATCGCCGGAGACCTGGCCGACGATTCGCAGCGATCAGCATGGAAGGCGTACTGGAAAGCGCATGCGCGTCCGGTTCTCGTACAGAAAGCTCCATAACCCCCCTAGGGTTCCCTTTTGGAACCGAAGGCAAAGGAGCCGGGTAGCGAAGACGGTGAGGCCGATCGTCGACGTTGGACTCGACTCCCTCACGCTTTGATCCAGGGCGCTCACACCTCGTCGCAGCCCCCGAAATGACCGGATGCAACGAACCAGAGTGCGCGACCCTCCCCTGATCGGACGGCCAAATCCCCGCCAACCTGGGTACGCATAATACGGCACGTTTGCCACTGTGAACTGAATCAAAGCCCTTTCGTCTAGATGAGTCCGCCTCGCATTCCGGACGCCGCCGCCCCTCACCCACCAACGTGGCAACTAAGCTCCACGCCCGGATGCCGGGTTCGCGTGACCAGGCCTCGTTGCAGCATCGGCCAGCGAGCGTGCGCCAGAGGTTTCGCGGTTGCAGTCGCCTCGGGACGGATGGGTGTAGCGGTTCCAGGCTGGGACACCCTGGAATTGATGCCTATTTCTGCCAAGCGGTGAAATTGGGAATCTCGGTGTCGGCGATGAAGGCAACGCTAAACCGTGCGCGGGTGACACCGATGTAGAGAGCACAAGCAGCGGCACCCTCGAGCCGGGCACCACCGGCGAGGAACTTGAGCGCCCTTTCGGTTGGATAGATTAGCACGTGGTCGACAGTGCGGCCTTTGGCTATGCCGAAGGTGGAGAAGGGAAGCTTGAGATTCTTGGCTACCGACTTACTGTGGCGGAGGCACAGGGCCCCATGACTGCGGGCGTAATCGATGGCCTCGGACTCTCGCACGACGAACAGGCCAGCATGCGGATGGGCATCACGCGATTCCGACACGGTCGGTGCGTAGCCGAGTGAGGGGTCAAAGATGGAGTCGGAAAACGTCGCTATAGTCTGATTGGAGCGATATGTGGTTGGCCTCTGCGCGATCTCGAGGAGATTCCTCTTCTCCATGAGTCGAAACCAGTCAAGCATCTTCTCCTTGCGATACTTCGCGTTCTTCGGATCTCGGACGTTCGTAGAGAGCAATGCCTGCCGCACGTCACCGACCATCGTGATTTTCAGCTTCGACCGCAATAGAGCTTCAACAACTTCGAGGTCCCACCCTCCGAGGTCTTGCACTTCGTCGATGTAGATCTCGTCATAGATATGCTCCAGACGATCGATCGCGCCGTCATTACTCGCAAGCATAACGTCGCGCGCAAGCTTGGCGAGGTGGAGCTTATACGCACGGTCATCTTCGTCGAGGAACCGCTTCGCATCTGTTGCATAACGGCCGGGATCACCGTCGAAGTTGAGGCCCGTCAACTGGTGCCCCTCGTAGAGAAGAGGGAGGTAGGGGCGTACAAGGTGCCGCAGGAGGAAAGCGAACCAACCCATGACCTCTACGTGATGGCCGTGGACTCCGGCCGCTCGAATTCGAGTGGTGAGTTCGTCTTGGCTTGCCGCAGTGTATCCGAGCACAAGGATGCGGTGGTGTTCCGGGCACGACTCGCAGTCGTCGACAATCGACTGAGTCTTGCGTCCCCCCGCTACGGCCAAGATGGCACGGTTCATGCGAAGTGCTCGATCGCCCGTTTGATGTAGGCAGGCATCGCCACGGCTTCCGGCGACTCGAGGATCCGCAAGGCACCTTCGGTCTTGTGATTGGGCATCCACGTCTCCGGGTCGTCCTGCTTGCGTAGTCGCAGGATCGTCCGCATCTTATCGACGCTGTTGGCCTTGATAAGTTGTGGTTCAAGCGTCTTACCGAGCGCCGGCTCACCCACATACATCTGCCGATGATCCGACAAATAATCGCTGAGCTCGCCAAGGATCTCAGCAACTGAAGTGCCGTCGTTGTCCTGAAGAGCAACGACGTCGCGGTTGAGGCGCGCACACAGCTCAAGTGCCCGCTTGAAGGTAATCCCGTTCATCGAAATAACGTCGATGCCGTCGGACTCAGGAGTCTTGTTGAACCTGTCGCGGTAGCCTCGCTTGAAGATCATCTCGTCAGACGGCCCCTCGACAAGAACAAGCCGAGTGGCCAGGACAAGACGTAGGGTGTCGTATCCCGAAAGGTGCTTGAAGTATAGAACGGTCGCGGCTTCTAGTTCGGTAAGGCGACTCGAGGTGTCACCATGCAGACAGATCAGTTTGTTGAGGCCGAGGCGGTTGAGAACGAAAGAACTATGGGTAGTTACAAACAGCTGCTGGCTCTCGCCTGCCAGGTCCTCTACCCGATTTAGCAGCCTCTGAAGGCGGCTATAAGCAAGGTGGGTTTCGGGCTCCTCGATCAGCACCGTTCGGGCAGAGTGAGCTCGCCGCTTCATTGCCAGCGCCACCTTGATAGATGCTTGCTGCCCCTGCCCTGCCATCGCGAACGGAACATCGTCTACCTGAGGCACCACGCCCGCTTCCCAAGAAGCGCGAGCAGACTGGTCCATTGTCAGGCCGAGCGGAGCATCGTGAAGCGCCTCGAATCCCTCACGCACTTTTTCGTTGAGGCCGTTTAGCACAGAACGCGTCATTTCGTGGCGAGATTTGCGATGGGCCACCGAGATCGACGCTCGCTCCGTCGGATCGAGGAACGAATCAAGAATCTCCCGGGTATGGTAGTCAACTCCTGCCTTCGACCGGATAGTGCGTGAGTCAATCACCGACACCCCCAGAGCACTCGGGCGACGGCGCACTGGTAGATCGCTGAAGTCCTTCCATGTTGCCTCGAAATACTCAGTCGGCAGAACATCGGGTCGATCGGGGTCCGCCATGTAGGCAGCGAATTCCTCGTCAAAGTCAGGGTTACGGGCGACCGTGAGCTTGATGCCCGGACAGTCGATATGCAATGAGTTGTGGATTCCGCGCATCCGTTGAATGTCCGGGTCTGGGCAATCGAAGTATAGTTCGATTTCGATCCTGGGTGCGGGCGTTCTCGGGTTATTCGCGTAAGCAGCGAGATATTCGCTCACGTCGTCGACATTGAACCAGTAAGGATTTAGTTCCTCGTTCGCCCAACGGCCGTCGATCCGCCCGCTCAAAGCGAGGGTGATCGCTTCCAGCAAGGTTGACTTACCAGCCTCGTTGTCTCCGATAATGATATTCATTGCAGGATCGGGTTCGATGGTGAACTGACGGAACTTGCGATATCCCTGGATGACGACTTTTGTAATCATGGTGCATCTATGGTCTCAGGGCGAACGCCACAGTGGGGTCCGCCACGCCGATCTTGCATGTCACGCAAGACTGACCGCCCCTTCAGGGCGGTCAGCTTCGCCGGGCGAACGGTCTCGGCTCAGTCCAAACCCCAGCCGAGGCCCCAGGTGCAGTTGTCCCCTCGCGAGCCTCAGCAAGCAAGCGAACCATTCCACCCGAGCCGAAGCCTTGGTTGCCGGCATGAGATTCCCACGGAACGCCTACCGTGGCCTGCAGGACGGCACCGCCGCCGACGCCGCCACGTTCGACAAGTCCGCTCCCCCAGGCGTCGGGATCTTCACCACGGCATCCATCGCCCCGAGCGTCGCGTCCCCGAGCCCGCGCCCATGCCCCTCGGTCCCGAACTCGAACGCCACCCTCCCGTTCCCCTGGTCCACGAACTCACCCAACGTCACGGAATCATGGCTCAACGCGAGCGCCGCCACGGTGAACCCCTCAGCCTGCATCTCCGCCACCCCACCCGGCCAGCTCTCGATCCGCGTCCGCAGCACCTGGAACACCGTCCTCATCGACAGCCGTAGACCCCGCCGATACATCGGATCCGAGCACCGCGGTGTCACCAGCACCGCGTCCACCTCGAGCGCAGTGGCCCCTCCAAGGATCGCACCCACCGATTTCAACTTCGGTCGACGAGTCGCGGGATCTCCGGCGGCGCACAGGACGTCGCCACCGAGGTGGGCATCATCCTCAACACATCGTGAACGACCGTCGACCCGCTGCTACTCAGGTTCGCCAGGAAACCGCAATGCCTCTTTCATCCGCTCACTTTCAAGCTGAAACAATCCATCGCTCTCTCTTGAGCGCACGAGCACGGCCAGGTCGTCCAAGATTCTGGGTTGGGACACGAGCAACGAATCGAGGGCATTCCTAACCTGCTCTGGAGTGAGCGCTTGTACAGTAGCGGCCAATTCTTGCGGAACTCCACGCCCCCGGATTCGCGCGTTGGCGATGATTCGCCTCTTCTCGTTGACGAAGTGTTGCGCTATCAGTAACTCGGTAAGGTGCTGTCGCGCTTCGCCACTGGTCATATTCGCTTCGTAGGCCTCCAGGGCGTCGCTGACTTCATTCACCTCTTCGAGGAGAATGGGATCGATAACGACTGGCTCATCGTCGACAGCTGCCGTGAGCACGCTCCGTCGCGCTCGGAGCCCTCGCCATGCCTTCCGCTTCTCCTTGAAATATGGCAAGGCCTGTTCCATCCACCACTGCCTAATCAGAGGAACAGTCACCTCGGCGGCTTTGACGATGGCGAGCAAGACGACAGCACGGAGCATCTCTTCGAGCTCTTCCTGCTCCCGAGTCTCGGCCTGTAATCGCAGCGAGTAGTTGTTGCCATAGTCCGGCTGCAGTGGAGAGTCACGTTGCAGTTCGTCGACGTCCTTCTTCAGACGGATCTCGACGTGTTCCGGCCCCTTCTCGCTGGACCTGGGGGTGAAGCCGCGACTCCACCCGTCCGTCTTCTTCGAGTCTGCGAGGGACCTTCCCTTGGGAATACGAACGACGGCATCGACCTCGACGTATCCTTCATCGTCGGCCACGAGCCACCTCCGTTGGATGCCACCGACGGGATTTGGCGGGAGGGTGTGCATCAGGCCACATCATTCGCCTACTCTAGCGTTGATCTCTCCTAGAGTGCTGGAACAGCACCGTGTGGCGAGGTTGCCGTTCAAGCGTTCCTAATTCGTCTACTCGTTCTGGTGGGGAGGTTTGTGGCGACGGACGTGTACGCCGCCTTCAGGAACGGTCTTCGCGCAGCGGATCGTGGTGGTAGAGGGCGGAGCGGGGTATTTAGCCGGGTGCGGCGGCGTATCCCTCTCGCAACTGGCGACGGCCCTATCTACCTAGTCACATAGAACACCACAGCCGCCGACGCAGCCACGTTCAACGAGTCCACTCCCCCAGCCATCGGGATCTTCACCACGGCATCCACTGCCCCGAGCGTCGCGTCCCCGAGCCCGTGCCCCTCGGTCCCGAACACGAACGCCACCTTCTCGTTCCCCTGCTCCACGAACTCGTCCAACGTCACCGAATCGTCGCTCAACGCCAACGCAGCCACGGTGAACCCCTCGGCCTGCAGCTCCGCCACCCCACCCGGCCAGCTCTCGATCCGCGTCCACGGCACCTGGAACACCGTCCCCATCGACACCCGCACGCTGCGCCGATACAGCGGGTCCGAGCACCGCGGTGTCACGAGCACCGCATCCACCCCGAGCGCAGCAGCCCCACGGAAGATCGCACCGACGTTCGTGTGGTCGACGATGTCCTCGAGCACTGCCACCCGCCGCGCGCCGGTCAGCAGCTCGCGCACCGAGAGCAGCGGCGGCCGGTGCATCGCCGCGAGCGCCCCGCGGTGCAGGTGGAACCCGGTGATCGACTCGAGCACCGCGGGCTCGCCCACGTACACGGGCACGTCCGGCCACTCGGCGAGCACGTCGTCCATCGACGCAAGCCACTTCTCCGCCATGAAGAACGACCGCGGCCGGTACCCCGCCGCGAGCGCCCGCCGGATGACCGTCGAGCTCTCCGCGATGAAGAGGCCCTTCTCCGGCTCGTGCTTGGACCGCAGCACGATGTCGGTGAGGTTGGTGTAGTCGGCGACGCGGTCGTCGGTGGCATCGGTGATGAAGGAGGGAGGCACCCGACGATTCTCCCCGACACCGAGACCGCCGGGCGTCACACCAGCACCGAAGCGGGATCAGTCGACCGCAGCCGCCGCGAACTGGCTCTCGTACAGCCGCGCATACGCGCCACCGGAGGCGAGCAGCTCGTCGTGCGACCCCTGCTCGACGATGTCGCCGTGCTCCATGACGAGGATGACGTCCGCGTCGCGGATCGTCGACAAACGGTGCGCGATGACGAAGCTCGTCCGGCCGGCGCGCAGCGCGTTCATCGCCTTCTGCACGAGCACCTCGGTGCGCGTGTCCACGGACGACGTCGCCTCGTCGAGGATGAGGATCGCCGGGTCCGCGAGGAACGCCCGCGCGATCGTCAGCAGCTGCTTCTCGCCGGCGCTCACGCTCGAGCCGCCCTCGTCGAGCACCGTCTCGTAGCCGTCGGGCAGCGTGCGGACGAACGGGTCTACGTGCGTGGCCTCCGCCGCCTCGAAGAGTCGCGCATCGTCGATGTCCGTGCCCGCGCCGTAGCGGATGTTGTCCGCGATGGTGCCCTTGAACAGCCACGTGTCCTGGAGGACCATGCCGATGTTCGAGCGCAGGTCGTCCCGCGTCATCGTCGCGACGTCCACACCGTCGAGCGTGATGCGCCCGGAGCCCACCTCGTAGAACCGCATGATGAGGTTGACGAGCGTCGTCTTGCCCGCACCCGTCGGCCCGACGATCGCGACCGTCTGCCCCGGCTCGGCGACGAGCGAGAGGCCCGTGATGAGCGGCGCGTCCGGCGAGTAGCTGAACGCCACGTCCTCGAACGCCACCCGCCCCTGCACGCGACCGACCCGCACGGGGTCCGCCGGGTCCGGCGTCTGCTCGTCCGCGTCGAGCAGCTCGAAGACGCGCTCGGCGGAGGCCACCCCGGACTGCAGGAGGTTCATCATCGACGCGACCTGCGTGATGGGCTGCGTGAACTGGCGCGAGTACTGGATGAACGCCTGGACGTCACCGAGCGTCATCGTCCCCGACGCCACCCTCAGCCCGCCGACCACCGCGACGATGACGTAGTTGAGGTTCGCCACGAAGCCCATCGCTGGCTGGATGATCCCCGAGATGAACTGTGCCTTGAAGCTCGCCTCGTACAGGTGCGCGTTCTCCTCGTCGAACATCTCGATGGCCCGCTCCTGGTGCCCGAACACCTTGACGAGCGAGTGGCCCGTGTACATCTCCTCGATGTGCGCGTTGAGCCGGCCCGTCGATGCCCACTGGCGGACGAACTGCGGCTGCGAGCGCTTCGCGATCGCCGCCGTGATGACCACGGACAGCGGCACCGTGACGAGCGCGACGACCGCGAGCAGCGGCGAGATCCAGAACATCATCGCGAGCACACCGATGATCGTGAGGATCGACGACACGAGCTGCGAGAGCGTCTGCTGGAGCGTCTGCGCGACGTTGTCGATGTCGTTCGTCACGCGCGAGAGGACCTCGCCGCTCTTCTGCTTGTCGAAGTACCCGAGGGGCAGGCGGTTGATCTTCTCCTCCACCTGATCCCGCAGCCGCAGCACGGTGTTCTGCACGACGATGGCCGTGAACCGGCCCTGCAGCCACCCGAAGAGGAACGCCCCGACGTACACGGCGACGACGAGCAGCAGGACGTCGCGCAGCGCGTCGAAGTCCAGCCCGACGCCCGGGGTGAGCGTCATCCCGCCGAGCATGTCCGCGAGCTGGTCCTGACCGTCGGCGCGCAGGCCAGCGATGACCTCGGCCTTCGTCGCACCGGCCGGGAGCCCGCGGCTGACGAATCCCTCGAAGATGAGGTTGGTCGCGTTGCCGAGGAGCTTGGGTCCCGTGACCGTGAGCCCCACGGACACCACCGCGAGCACCGTGACGAGGACGACGCGGATCTTCTCCGCGCCGAGGTAGCCGGCGAAGCGGCGGAGCGACCCGGTGAAGTTCATGGCCTTCTCGGTCGGCATGCCCATGTTCCCCATGGGTCCGTGACCGGGACGTCCGCCCGGTCCGGGCCGGGCAGCAGGCGCGGCAGGCGCCGCCGGCGCCGCCGGCGCGCCGTCGGCCGGGCGCTTCTCGCTCTGGTCGGTGCTCATGCTGCTTCCTCCGCCGAGAGCTGGGAGTAGACGATCTCCTGGTACGTCTGGCACGTCTCCAGGAGCTCCGGATGGGTCCCTTGCCCGACGATCCGGCCGTTGTCGAGGACGATGATCTTCTCGGCCTGGCGGATGGTCGCGACCCGCTGGGCGACGACGATCATCGTCGCGCGGTGCGTGATGGGCACGAGCGCCCGGCGCAGCGCGGCGTCGGTGGCGTAGTCGAGCGCGGAGAACGAGTCGTCGAAGAGGTAGATCTTCGGGTCGCGGATGACCGCGCGCGCGATGGCCAGGCGTTGGCGCTGGCCACCCGAGAGGTTCGTGCCGCCCTGGGAGATCGGCGACTCGAGACCGTCGGGCAGCGCCTCGACGAAGTCCCGCGCCTGGGCCACCTCGAGGGCGGCCCACATCCGTTCCTCCGAGGCGCCCGGCAGGCCGTAGGCGAGGTTGGAGGCGACCGTCCCGGAGAACAGGTACGGCTTCTGGGGGATCATGCCGATCCTCGACCACAGGTCCTGACCCGCGGCGTCACGGACGTCGATCCCATCGACGGTCACCGATCCCCCGGTCGCGTCGAAGAGCCTCGGGATGAGGTTGATGAGGGTCGTCTTGCCGGAGCCCGTCGACCCGATGATCGCGGTCGTCTCCCCCGGCTCCGCGGTGAAGGTCAGGTCGCCGAGGACCGGCTGCTCGGCACCGGGGTACCGGAACTCGACCCCGCTGAAGGCCACCCGGCCGCGCGCCTCGCTCATCGAACGCGGGACGAGCGGCTCGACGACGCTCGCCTCCGTCGCGAGCACCTCGCCGATGCGCTCGGCCGAGACCGCCGCACGCGGCACCATCATGAAGATCATCGTCGACATCATGACGGCCATGAGGATGTACATGATGTAGCTGAGGTACGCGGTGAGCGAGCCGATCTGCATCTCGCCGGAGTCGATGCGCGCGGCACCGAACCACATGACCGCGACGCTCGAGAGGTTCATGATGAGCATGACGACCGGGAACATGAGCGCCATGAGCTTGCCCACCCGCAGCGACGTCTCGAAGAGCTCGGTGTTCGCGACCGCGAAACGCTCCTGCTCGTGGCGCTCCTTGACGAACGCGCGGATCACACGGATGCCGGAGATCTGCTCGCGCAGGACAGCGTTGATGCGGTCGATCCGCTTCTGCATCGCCCGGAAGTACGGGATCATCCGCGAGACGATGAGCGCGATCGTCACCCCGAGGACGGGCACGATGACGACGAGCAGGCCGGAGAGCCCCACGTCCTCGCGCAGCGCCATGACGACGCCGCCGACGAGCATGATCGGCGCCATGACCATGACCGTCAGCCCGAGCATGACGACCATCTGGACCTGCTGGACGTCGTTCGTCGTCCGGGTGATGAGCGTCGGGGCGCCGAAGGTGCCGACCTCCTGGCCGGAGAACGACTGGACGCGCGTGAACAGCGCCCCGCGCACGTCGCGGCCGAAGCCCATCGCGGCGCGCGCCCCGAAGTACACGGCCACGACCGCGCACACGACCTGGCCCAGGCTCACGAGCAGCATGATGACGCCGATGCGCACGATGTAGCTCGTGTCGCCCTGGGTCACCCCGCTGTCGATGATGTCGGCGTTGAGGCTCGGCAGGTACAGCGACGCGATCGTCTGGACCAGCTGAAGGACGAGCACGAGGACCAGAGCCTGCCGGTACGGGGCCAGGTGGGTCTTGAGGAGCGAGAGCAGCATGCAGAGCCTCGAGGTCACGGAGAGACGACCAGGGCCGCGCCCCGGACTGACGGTCGATCACGAGTGATCGACTGACAGCCTACGGTGCGCGGCCCTGGTGACCGTGCTGAATTATGTCGGTTCCGCTGAGGGCTGGTGCCCGGGTGGAACCTCGTGCGGCTCGGGTCTACTGCCCTGCGGGCGGGGTCCCCTTGTCGAGGTCAGGTCCACCCGGTGCCGTCTCGGTCGGAGGGACCGGCTGGTCGCCGGTGACCGGCGGCGCATACCGCGCACCCTCGGTCCCGAGCACCCGCGGTGAGGTTCCCGGCACGCTGCCGTAGCCCGTGCTCGGCTGCTGTCCGCTCTGCTGCGTCGGGTCGAACGGCACACCCGAGTGGGTACCCGCGCTCGTCGCGTCGGCCGTTGCCGCCTCGGCGAGGCGACGTGCCTCGGCAAGAGCCTGCGTCGGGTCCTCGAGCGAGGACGTCAGCGCCGTCTTGGTCCGCTCGCTGCGCTCGCGCCGCCCTTCGGGTCGCGTGCCGCTCGAGTCGTCCGACGGTGCGTCGGCGCCCGCCCCGAAACCCTTGGTGATCGAACCGAGAGCTGCGGTGAACTCCGTCGGGACGATCCACATCTTCGACGACGTGCCGTTGGCGATCTGCGGCAGCATCTGGAGGTACTGGTACGCCAGCAGCTTGGGGTCGGCGTCGCCCTCGTGGATGGCGTCGAAGACCTGGAGGATCGCGCGCGCCTCGCCCTCGGCCGTGAGGATCGCCGCCTGGGCCGAGCCCTCGGCACGGAGGATCGCGGCCTGCTTCTCGCCCTCGGCCGTGAGGATCTGCGACTGCTTGAAGCCCTCGGCCGTGAGGATGACGGCACGACGGTCACGCTCGGCACGCATCTGCTGCTCCATGGAGCCCTGGATACTCTGGGGCGGGTCGATCGACTTCAGCTCGACCCGGTTCACGCGGATGCCCCAGCGACCCGTCGCCTCGTCGAGCACACCACGGAGCTGACCGTTGATCTGGTCACGGCTCGTGAGCGTCTGCTCGAGGTCCATCGACCCGATGACGTTACGGAGCGTGGTGACCGTGAGCTGCTCGATCGCCGTGATGTAGTTCGCGATCTCGTACACGGCCGACTTCGGGTCCGTCACCTGGAAGTACAGGACGGTGTCGATGCTCACCACGAGGTTGTCCGAGGTGATGACGGGCTGCGGCGGGAAGGACACCACCTGCTCGCGGAGGTCGACGCTCGCGCGGACGCGGTCGACGAAGGGGATGAGGACGTGCAGCCCGGCGTCCATGGTGCGCGAGTACCGACCGAGACGCTCGACGATGAGAGCCACGGTCTGCGGCACGATCCGGACAGCGCGGACGAGCGCGATGATGAAGAACAGGGCGATGAGCCCCGCCAGGATGATGCCGATCAGCTGCCTGGTGTCTTCCGGCATGAAGTGTCCCCTCTGGTTTGCGGCTGGTGTGGTGCGGAAGACCCACGCTCAGAGTCGAGCGCGGATGTCACGTGTGGATGTCAGGCGGGCAGCTCGGGACGGTGCAGACCCGTGACCGGGGCGTCGGCCGAGCCGACGATCGCGGTCGCTCCGTCGATGCGGACCACGACGACGTCGGAACCGAGCGGGTAGGTCGCGTCGCTGGCGGACCGCGCGCTCCACACCTCGCCGAAGAGCTTGATCCTGCCGCCACCGTCGGTGACCTCCGCGACGACGACCCCGGTCCGACCGACCTGCGCCGCGGCGTTGGTCTCGGTGAGCGGTGTGCGCTGGCGCAGGTACGTGAGCAGCCAGGGGCGGAGGGCGAACAGCAGCAGGGTGGAGACCACGCCGAAGACGATGATCTGCACGGCGAGACCGGCTCCGAGAGCGCTCGCGACACCGGCCGCGAGGGCGCCGCCGGCGAACATCATGAGGACGAGATCGAGCGAGACCATCTCCACGACGACAAGAACCAGGGCCGCGCCGATCCACCAGTACCAGTCCATCGTTCCTCCGATCGCCGTCCCCTGCGTCTTTGCCTTAACTTTACGCTACGAAGACGTGAAAGTGTGCAGTGAACGACCGTCAGATCGGCGGTGATCAGCCGGAATGCCCGCCCGACCGTGCCGAGGCCTGCGCCGCGCGCGCGGTCCACCGGTCACCGGTGCGCGTCACCTCGAGCGGCAGACCGAAGGCGGCCGTGAGGTTCTCGTCCGTCAGCACGTCCGCGATGGGCCCGCCGCTGTGGACTCCCCCGTCCTGCATGAGCATGACGTGGGTGAAGCCCGGCGGGATCTCCTCGACGTGATGGGTGACGAGCACGAGGACCGGCGACTGCGGGTGAGCAGCCAGCTCCGCGAGCGCACCGACGAGCTCTTCGCGGCCACCGAGGTCGAGGCCTGCCGCGGGCTCGTCGAGCAGGAGCAGCTCAGGATCCGTCATGAGCGACCGGGCGATCTGGACGCGCTTGCGCTCGCCCTCGCTCAGGGTGCCGAAGCGGCGGTCGGCGAGGTGGTCGACGCCGAACGCGGAGAGGAGGTCGGCCGCACGCTTCTCGTCGGGCTCCTCGTAGGACTCGCGCCAGCGTCCGGTGACGGCGTAGGCGGCGGTGAGGACCACGTCGGCGACGCGCTCGGACGCCGGGATCCGGTCTGCGAGCGCGGCGCTCGTGAGACCGATGCGAGGGCGGAGCTCGAAGACGTCGACCGAGCCGAGCCGGGAGCCGAGGACCTCGGCGACACCGCTCGTCGGGTGCATGCGGGCCGCGGCGATCTGGAGGATGGTCGTCTTCCCTGCGCCGTTGCGGCCGAGGACGACCCATCTCTCTCCCTCGGCGATCTGCCACGAGACGTCGTCGACGATGTTCTTCTCGCCGCGCCGGACGGTGACGTTCTGCAGATCAAGAACCCAGGTCATGCCTCCAGACCCTATCCGGTGGCGAGGCACCCCGGCGACGCGGTGCGCGAGCACCCGGGCGCGTACTTTGATCTGTGTGAGCTCGACACCTTCTCTCCCGTCCGTGCCCGATCCGGGCGCCATCCTGCCCCGTTCCGCGTCGCTCGCCCTGTGGCTGTGGGGCACCGACCCAGCAGCCACGTCCGCCCAGCGGGCGTTGCGCGCCGTCGTCCAGGACGACGAACCCCATGCGCTGTGGGGCGACGTCCCGAGTGATGTGGCGGAGAGCACACTCCTGGCGCTGCTCGGTGCCTGGGGCGGGCGGGTCGTCGCATCCGCGGCACTCTTCCCCGAGCCCGGGGACGCCATGGGCGTTCCGGCCGAGGTGAGCGCTCCGGCGATCGAGGCCGAGGAGTGCGTCCTCGTGACCATTACCGCCGACGCACCGGCGGTGGACCGGGACCGCACCGAGAGCTGGGCGCTCGTCCCCGACATCGAGTCGTTCGGGAGCGCACTCGAGCAAGGTCACCTCGTGCGCTGGTCCATGACCCAGGTCGCGCCGTGGGCGCACCGGACGCTCGGCACCGTCGGGTCGCTCGGCGACGCCGAGCGCGCGCTCCAGCGCAGCCTCCGAGCAGCCACGGAGGCTCTCACCGCCCTCGACGTCTCGCGCTGGAGGGACGACGCCGGCGAGGCGATCGCCGCCCTGCGGTCCACGGTCGACCTCCGCGACCACCTGCCCCCGGGCCTCGACCCGCGCCGGTCGCACGTGTTCCAGTCGGCGGCGCGCCTGCGCGCGATCGTCGACCTCGCGACCGTCGACGACGGAGGTGCCGTCAACCTCTGGCAGGCCGACCAGCGGTCGACCGCGCTGCGGGAGATCGACCGAGTCGCACGACGAGCGATGGCGGCGGCGACGTTCAACGCGCCGGACAACCAGGCGACCGGACGCTAGCTCGCGTCGAGCACCGCCTGGTAGACCTCGAGCGTGCGGTCGCCGATCGCGTCCCACGCGAAGTGGTCCTCGACCCGGGTACGGGACGCGCGGCCCATCTCGCGCGCGCGGTCGGGGTCGCCCACGACCGCCTCGAGCGCCGCGACGAGATCGGTGACGAACTGCTCCGGGTCGATCGGGGTCCCCGTGCCGTCCTGGACCTGGTCGATCGGGACGAGCAGGCCGGTCACCCCGTCGTCGATGACCTCCGGGATGCCACCGGTGGCGCTGCCGACGACGGGCAGGCCCACGGCCATCGCCTCGAGGTTGACGATGCCGAGCGGCTCGTAGACCGACGGGCACACGAAGACCGTCGACGCCGCGAGGACGGCCACGAGGTCGGGGCGCGGGAGCATCTGCTCGATCCACACGACGCCGGTGCGTCGCGTCGAGAGCTCGGCCACCGCGCCCGAGACCTCGGCGGCGATCTCAGGGGTGTCGGGCGCTCCGGCACAGAGGATGAGCTGGACGTCCGGGTGCAGGCGCTCTGCCGCCTTGAGGAGGTACGGCAGCCCCTTCTGCCGCGTGATGCGCCCGACGAACACGACCGCCGGGCGGGACGGGTCGATACCGAGGTCGCGGACGACGCGGTCGGCGCGCTCCACCTCGTCGCCCTCGGGCCGCTTCCAGCCGGCGAGGTCGATCCCGTTGTGGACCACGTGGACCTTCGCGGGGTCGACCGCGGGGTACGACCGCAGGATGTCGGCCCGCATGCCCGCGCTCACGGCGATGACGCCCGCCGCGCCCTCGTACGCCGTCTGCTCGGCCCAGCTCGACAGGGCGTAGCCGCCGCCGAGCTGCTCGGCCTTCCACGGCCGCAGCGGCTCGAGCGAGTGCGCCGAGAGCACGTGCGGGATGCCGTGCAGCAGGCTCGCCAGGTGCCCGGCAAGGTTCGCGTACCAGGTGTGGGAGTGCACGAGGTCGGCGCCTGCGACGTCGTTCGCCATCGCGAGGTCCACGCCGAAGGTCGCGAGCGCGGCGTTGGCCCCGTCGAGCCCGCTCGGCGGTGCATAGCCGGTCACCCAGTCGGCGGCGTCGGCCCCCGTCCGTGGTCCGTCGAAGCAGCGCACGCGCGCGTCGATGCGTCGGCGCAGCACGGCGGACAGCTCGGCGACGTGCACGCCGGCCCCGCCGTAGACGTGCGGCGGAAACTCCCGGGTCAACAGATCTACTCTCACAGTCGACACGGTAGCGCTTTCTGGTGCATTCGAACGTCCGCGGCCATAAGGTCAGGTCATGGCACCTCCAAAAGTTCTTGCGATCGTCCTGGCGGGTGGAGAAGGCAACCGCCTCAAGCCCCTGACCGCGCACCGGGCCAAGCCCGCGGTGCCGTTCGGCGGCATCTACCGCCTCGTCGACTTCGCACTCTCCAACCTCGTCAACTCGGGGTACCTGCACATCGTCGTGCTCACGCAGTACAAGTCGCACAGCCTCGACCGCCACATCTCCAAGACGTGGCGCATGTCGGCCCTGCTCGGCAACTACGTCGCACCTGTCCCCGCCCAGCAGCGCGTGGGCAAGCACTGGTATCTCGGCAGCGCCGACGCGATCTTCCAGTGCCTGAACATCATCGAGGACGAGCGTCCGGACATCGTCGTCGTGGTCGGAGCCGACCACGTCTACCGGATGGACTTCTCCCAGATGGTCGACGCGCACATCGCGTCGGGCGCAGAGCTCACCGTCTCCGCGATCCGCCAGCCCATCGCGCTCGCGACCGAGTTCGGCGTCATCGACACGGCCCCCGAGAGCCCGGAGAAGGTCCGCGCGTTTCTCGAGAAGCCGCCGAACCCCACCGGGCTCGCCGACTCCCCCGGCGAGATCCTCGCGTCGATGGGCAACTACGTCTTCAACGCCGACGCCCTCGTCGAGGCCGTCACGCGCGACTCCGAGAACCTGGAGTCGCGGCACGACATGGGCGGCGACATCGTCCCGTACTTCGTCGAGCGCGGGACCGCGGGCGTCTACGACTTCATCCGCAACGACGTGCCGGGCTCCGCCGACCGTGACCGCGACTACTGGCGCGACGTCGGGACGATCGACTCCTACTACGAGGCGAACAAGGACCTCATCGCCGTGACCCCCGTGTTCAACCTCTACAACTCGCTGTGGCCGCTGCACACCGGCTACGTCGGCCTCCCCCCTGCGAAGTTCGTCCACGCCGGCGCTGGTCGCCTCGGTCACGCAGCCGACTCGATCGTCTCCCCCGGAGTCCTCATCTCCGGTGCCACGGTCGTGGGCTCCGTCCTCTCGCCGGACGTCCATCTCCACTCGTGGGCCGCTGTCTCCGACAGCGTCCTGCTCGACAACGTGCAGGTGCACCGCCACGCGCAGGTCCACCGCGCGATCGTCGACAAGAACGTCGTCATCCACGAGCGCGCACGCGTCGGACTCAACGCCGACGAGGACCGCGCCCGCGGGTTCACCGTCACCGACTCCGGCATCACGGTCGTCCCGAAGGGCACGATCGTCGAGTAGCAGCACCTCGACCAGCAGCACCCCGCTCCACCGCCCGGGCGCTCCTGCGCTGCGACCCTCACGGCACACCGACGTGTCCGTGTCGTGGTCGCAGCGCGGGAGCGCCCGGTCGTGCGTCTACGCTGGCGCGGTGACCGGACCCGTTGCGCAGGACCCACCAGGACCACCCTCAGGAGCAGGCGCCGAGACCTGGGGGCCCCGACGCCTCCTCGTCATGGACGTCGACTCCACACTCATCTCCCAGGAGGTGATCGAGCTCATCGCCGAGCACGCCGGGACGCGCGCCGAGGTCGCCGAGATCACCGAGCGTGCGATGCGCGGAGAGCTCGACTTCGCCGCCTCGCTGCGCGAACGGGTGGCCACCCTCGCCGGCGTCCCGGTCGCAGCGCTCGCCGAGGTTCGCGAGCGGGCGACGTTCACGCCCGGCGCACGCGAGCTCGTCGCCGAGTGCCACCGTCGGGGATGGCTCGTCGCCCTCGTCTCGGGCGGCTTCGAGGAGATCGTCGCCCCGCTCGCCGCCGAGCTCGGCATCACGCTCTTCCGCGCGAACCAGCTCGAGGTCGCCGACGGGATCCTCACCGGCCGGACGACAGGCCAGGTCGTCGACCGCGCCTACAAGGCCCAGACACTCCGGGAGCTCGCCGCCGCGGCAGACATCCCCCTCGAGCGCACCATCGCCGTCGGCGACGGCGCGAACGACCTCGACATGATCGCCGCCGCAGGGATCGGGATCGCTTTCGCCGCGAAGCCCGTGGTGCGGGAGCAGGCCCCGTTCGCGGTGGACGGACCCCGCCTGGACGCCGTGCTCGAGGTCATCGACGCGGCGTGAACCGCCCGGACGGCGTGAGCTCTCAGGACTCGGGGCGCCCGAGGTGCGTGAGCACCGCGGTCTCAGCCGCCCAGTCGGCCCACGGCAGCTGAGCCTCGAGCACGACGTACGTCGCGGTCTGCACGCCGACGCGCACCTGGGCGAGGCCCGCCGAGTCCGACCCCGGCCCTGCCAGACGAGCGGCGACGGCCGACATGACCGGCTCGTGACCGACGACGAGCAGCGTCCGGACCGGCTCCTCGGACTCGCGGACGAGCCGGACGATGTCCTCGACGCCCGCCGAGTAGATCTCGCCGGTCACGGTCACGTCCGGGGAGACGTCGCCGAGACCCGGCCGGAGGAGGTCCCAGGTCTGGCGTGTGCGCACCGCGTCGGAGCACAGGACCCTCTCGGGAACCAGACCGAGCCCCGCGAGTGCCGTGCCGACCCGCAGCGCCTGCTTGCGACCAGGCAGCGCGAGCGGCCGCAGCTCGTCGGACACACGCCCGCCCGGCTCCGCCTTCGCGTGGCGCAGGAGCACCAGACGACGGGTGGAGGGGTCCTGCACCGTCGAGGTCACAGGCCCATCGCGTGGACGCCGCCGTCCACGTGGACGATCTCCCCGGTGGTCGCAGGGAACCAGTCGGAGAGCAGCGCAGCGACAGCGCGTGCGGTGGGCTCCGGGTTGTGCTGGTCCCAGCCGAGCGGTGCGCGCTCCGGCCAGCCGCCCTCCATCTTCTCGAAGCCCGGAATCGACTTCGCAGCCGTGGTCCGGATCGGACCGGCAGAGACGAGGTTGACGCGGATGCCGGACGGGCCGAGGTCGCGCGCCAGGTAGCGGGAGGTCGACTCGAAAGCAGCCTTCGCGACGCCCATCCAGTCGTAGACCGGCCAGGCGTAGCGCGCGTCGAACGTCAAGCCGACGATCGAGCCGCCGGAGGACAGCAGCGGGAGCGTCGAGACCGCGAGGGACTTGAGCGAGTACGCCGAGACCTCGAGCGCGGTAGCGACGTCGGGCCACTCGCCCGAGAGGAAGTTGCCGCCCATGACGGACTGCGGGGCGAAGCCGATGGAGTGCACGACGCCGTCGAGGTGGTCCGTGTGCTCACGCACGCGCCCCTCGAGCGCGGCCAGGTCCTCGGCGGAGGTGATGTCGAGCTCCACCACGGGAGCCGCCTCGGGGAGACGCTTCGCGATCGCCTGCGTGAGGCGGAACTGCCGTCCGAACGAGGTGAGGACGACCTCGGCGCCTTCCTGCTGCGCCAGGCGCGCCACGTGGAATGCGATCGAGTGATCGGTGAGCACTCCTGTCACGAGCAGCTTCTTGCCTTCGAGCAGACCCATCGTTGTCCTTCCGTCGGTGGTGGAGCGGGGTGACGAACGACGCTGCCCCACCCATGAGAGTACTGGCGCGGCCACCGTCGGTGCCGCGCTGAGAACGTGTCGTGTCGTGCGCTAGTGGCCCATGCCCAGTCCGCCGTCCACGGGGACGACGGCGCCGTTGATGTAGCCGGCGTCCGGCGACGCGAGGAACTGCACGACCGCGGCGACCTCGTCGGGCTGCGCGAACCGGCCCGCCGGGATGAGTGCCTTGTAGGCGGCCTGGCGCTCGTCCGGCAGCGCGGCCGTCATCGCGGTGTCGATGAACCCCGGGGTCACGACGTTCGCCGTGATGTTGCGCCCGCCCAGCTCGCGGGTGATGGAGCGCGCCATCCCGACGAGCGCGGACTTCGACGCCGCGTAGTTGACCTGGCCGGCGCCCCCGTAGAGACCGACGACGGACGAGATGAGGACGATGCGGCCGCTGCGGGCCCTGATCATCCCCTTGGACGCACGGCGCACGCAGCGGAACGTGCCGGTGAGGTTGACGTCGACGACGTTCTCGAACTCCTCGTCCGTCATGCGCATGAGGAGCTGGTCGCGGGTGACGCCGGCGTTGGCGACGAGGACCTCGACCGGGCCGAGCTCGGCCTCGATCGCCGTGAACGCCGCGTCGACCGCGGCAGTGTCGGTGATGTCGCCGACCGCACCGAACACCCCGGCAGGCAGGTCACCGGACCGGTAGATCGTCGCCACGCGGTCGCCCGCCGCCACGAAGCGCTCGGCGATGGCGCGGCCGATCCCACGGTTGGCGCCCGTCACCAGGACGACCCGGGACGTCTTCTCGTTTCCCTCAGCCGGAGCCACGGGTCCTCCTCGTCGATCATGCTCTTGCGCGCGGGGCTCGGTGAGCGCAGCGCGAGACGAGCATCGTGCTCGTCGTGCGGTTAAAGACGTTAACGGACCCGTCACCCTCAGTGCGCGCAGGATTCACTGCATCTTGAGATGGGGGCTAGTGGGAACCTTACACATCTGGTCCGGATGCACCTGCGGCGGTGGGATGCCTCACACCCTCCTCGCACCGACGACAGTGCGGTATCGCGCGTAAACTCGGGGGGTGAACACACGTGGCTCGACCTGGCTCGGTCGCCGTGCCGGAGGCGGCGCGGGCACCGACGACGGCACGGACGCCCGGCAGGCGCCCGAGGTCTACCGCATCACCTCTGCGGCGGACTCTCTCAGCGACGACCAGTCACGACGGGTCAAGCGCTACCTCCTCCAGATGGGGATCCGCATGGCGTGCTTCATCGGTGCCGTGTTCGTCGACGGGATCCTCATGTGGGCACTGCTCCTCGGAGCGGTCATCCTCCCGTACATCGCGGTCGTCGAGGCGAACTCCGGCCGGGAGCGACGCGACGACGACCTCCCCCCGCTGGACTACGGACGCCAGCTGCCCGGCGCCCCGACCGCGCCTGCCGTGACCGGCGCGGGCCCGTACACCGCAGGAGGCGACCGTGCCTGATCTTCTCGGACTCGCAGACCCCGTCTCGGACGACGAGCTCGTCTGCAGCGGCAAGGGATGCCGTGCCGAGGCCGCCTGGGGCCTGCTGTGGAACAACCCGAAGATCCACACGCCCGAGCGTCGCAAGGTGTGGCTCGCGTGCGACGACCACCGGGAGCACCTCGAGACGTTCCTCGGGGCGCGGAGCTTCCTCCGGTCGACGGTGCCGGTGAGCGACCTCGACCGGACCGCTCCTTGACCGTGAGCACCACGCAGCCGGGTTCCGCCCAGGCCGGCGGGGCGGCGGCCCCCGCACGGACCGTCCGACAGTGGGTCGTCCTCTGGGTCGGCGTCCTCCTCCTCGTCCTCGGGTGCCTCGCGGCGTCTCGCTGGCAGTGGGAGCGCCACGTCGCACGCACCGCCGCGATCGAGGTCGTCGAGGCGAACTACGCGTCCGAGCCCGTCCCGCTCGAGGAGCTGCTCCCTGCCCCCGGAGCCGGTGTGGACCCGGACGACGTGTGGCGGTCGGTGACCGTCCACGGACGGTACGAGCCGGACCGCACCGCGCTCCTGCGCAACCGACCTGTCAACGGCCAGGCGTCCTTCCACGTCCTCGTGCCCTTCGTCACCGACGTCGGGACGGTCCTCGTGGTGAACCGAGGCTGGCTGCAGTACGACGCCGGCAGCGCAGGCCCCGGATCCGTCCCTGCCCCGCCGACGGGCGACGTGACGATCACGGTACGGCTGCGGGCGGACGAGGTCGCCTCCACGCGCGGTGCCCCGCAGGGCCAGGTCCAGGCGATCAACGTGCAGCAGGTCCTCGCCGCAGGGTCCGGCGGTGGCGCGTGGGCGGACGGACTCGCGTACGACGCGTACGGGTCTCTCGTCTCGGAGGACCCGAGGCCTGTCGAGCAGGTCTTCCGCCTGCCGAAGCCCGACACCGACCCGGGATCGCACCTCTCCTACACGTTCCAGTGGCTCGTGTTCGCCGTCGGCGGCGTCGCCGGCGTGATCATCCTCCTGCGCCGCGAGCGTCACGAGCAGGTCCTCGTCGAGCTGGACGGGGCGGAGCACCCCTTCGCCACCGCAGGCACCCCTGAACCGGGCGGCCGCGGCGCGCGGACGCGCCGCGACGGGTCGCCCCGGACGCCGAGTGCCGAAGAGATCGAGGACGCACTCATCGAGGCCCAGCACACGCGCTGACCTCGTGCTCAGCCCTGGAGCGCGTCACGCACCTTCTGGGAGAGCGTCTTGCCGTCGACGCGGCCGAGACCGACCGCTGCCGTGTTGGCGGCCTTGATGACCAGTCCCATCTGCTTGGGCGTCGTCGCTCCGGTCGAGGCGATCGCCTCGGCGACGACGGCGTCGAGCTGGGCCTCGGTCAGGACCGCCGGCAGGTAGCTCTCGATGAGGTCCGCCTCTGTGGTCTCTGTCGTGGCACGCTCGTCGGCACCGGCCTCGGTGTAGATCTGGGCGCTCTCGCGGCGCTTCTTCACCTCGCTGGTGAGGACGGCCTCAGCCTCGCGCTCGGACAGCTCGTGCGCCGTCCTGCCCGCCTTCTCCGCGGTGCGCAGCGCGGCGATCATCTGGCGCAGGGTGTTGGTCCGGAAGGAGTCGCGGGCCTTCATGCTCGTGGTCAGGTCGCTGGTCAGTCTGTCGAGGATGGTCATGGTCACCATCGTGCCCGACGCGCAGGCGTCCCGTACGCACCGACGCCGCCCCTCTCGCAGGAGGGACGGCGTCGGTCGAGCCTCGAGCGCCTGCTCAGGCGAGCTCGATGAGCTCCGCGTAGGAGTCGTTCCAGAGGTCCTCGTCACCGTCGGGCAGCAGGAGGACACGCTCGGGGGCGAGCGCCTCGACCGCACCGCTGTCGTGGGTCACCATGACCACGGCACCCTCGTAGTTCTTCAGGGCTCCGAGGATCTCGGCACGCGACGCCGGGTCGAGGTTGTTCGTCGGCTCGTCGAGCAGGAGGACGTTCGCAGACGAGACGACGAGGGCTGCGAGCGCGAGCCTCGTCTTCTCACCACCGGACAGCACGTTCGTCGGCTTGTGCGCGTCGTCTCCGGAGAAGAGGAACGACCCGAGGGTCGAGCGCACCTCGACGTCGGAGAGGTCCGGCGCGCTGTGGCGCAGGTTCTCCACGACGGTGAGGTTCATGTCGAGCGTCTCGTGCTCCTGGGCGTAGTAGCCGAGCTTGAGCCCGTGCCCCGGGTGCACAGCCCCCGTGTCGGACTCCTCCACGCCCGCGAGGATGCGCAGCAGCGTCGTCTTGCCCGCACCGTTGAACCCGAGGATGACGACCCGGCTCCCCCGGTCGATCGCCAGGTCCACCCCGGTGAAGACCTCTTGGGACCCGTAGGCCTTGCTCAGCCCGGACGCGGTGAGCGGCGTCTTTCCGCAGGGTGCGGGCGTGGGGAAGCGCAGCTTCGCGACCTTGTCGCTCACGCGCTCGCCCTCGAGCGAGGAGAGCATGCGCTCGGCGCGGCGGATCATGTTCTGCGCAGCGACGGCCTTCGTGGCCTTGGCGCGCATCTTCTCGGCCTGGACCATGAGGACGGACGCCTTCTTCTCAGCGTTGGCGCGCTCGCGTCGGCGGCGTCGTTCGTCCGTCTCCCGCTGGAGCAGGTAGGCGTCCCAGCCGAGCGCGTACTGGTCGAGCTCGCCACGGTTGGCGTCGAGGTGGAACACCTTGTTGACGGTCTCGCGCATGAGGTCGTTGTCGTGGCTGATGACGACGAACCCGCCGGCGTAGTTCTTGAGGTAGTCGCGCAGCCACGTGATCGAGTCGGCGTCGAGGTGGTTGGTCGGCTCGTCGAGGAGGAGCGTGCCGACGCCGGAGAAGAGGATGCGCGCGAGCTCGACACGGCGACGCTGGCCACCGGAGAGCGTGCCGATCTTCTGGCCGAGGACACGCTCGTCGAGCCCGAGGTTGGACGCGATGCGCTCCGCCTCGCTCTCGGCGGCGTAGCCACCGGCGGCGGTGAAGCGTTCCTCGAGGCCGGGGTACCGGTCCATGGCGGCCTGCTGCGTCTCGTCGTCCGCGCTGGCCATCTCGCCCTCGGTGTCGCGCATCTGGCGCACGAGCTTGTCGAGGTTCCGCGCGGAGAGCACGCGGTCCATGGCGATCATCTCCATGTCGCCGGTGCGCGGGTCCTGGGGCAGGTAGCCGATGTCGCCCGCGCGCGTGATCGAACCGGCCGTGGGCAGCGTCTCTCCCGCCAGCGCCTTGGTGAGCGTGGTCTTTCCGGCTCCGTTGCGGCCGACGAGGCCGATCCGGTCTCCCGCAGCGATGCGGAAGGTAGCCTCTTCGAGGAGGACGCGGGCGCCGACCCGTAGTTCAACGGCGTGGGCAGAGATCACTGAGGTTTCCTCCGTAGGATGCCCACAAGACTTGGGGGCGGGCACAAACGCCTCCAATCCTATGGGCGGATAGCCTTCTCGAGGCACCACTGTGACCCATCACGCGTGTGACGCGCGTCGAGAGGGCACCGTGGGCTCACCATCATCCGAGGCGCCAGCCGCCGAGACCCGTGGGAGAACGATGACGAGCAGCACGGTGCGCACGACGCCCACCCCGTCCCCGAGCGACGCCGGACCGACCGGTCCGAAGACCGTCGAACGGGAACCCGTCCGCCGTGAGCTGACGGCTGCGTCTCCCGGCCGGGACGTCGCGCTCGTCTCGACGTTCGCGGCGCTCGTCGCGGCGTGCGCCCTCCTGCCGGCGATCACCGTGGGCGCCGGGCTCGTCCCCATCACCCTGCAGACGTTCGCGGTCCTGCTCACCGGCGCCGTCCTCGGGTGGCGCCGGGCCGGCCTCGCGATCCTCCTCTACCTCGCCGTCGCCGTCGCGGGCGTCCCGATCTTCTCCGGCGGTCGGTCCGGTCCCGGTGTGTTCGCCGGCCCGTCGACCGGGTATCTCGTGGCCTTCCCGCTCGCGGCGATGCTCGCCGGCTACCTCGTCTCACGCATCCCCGCCCAGGTGAGCCGCACACGACGCACGGTCCTGACCTTCGCCGCCTGCCTCGGTGCGAGCTTCGCCACCATCCACCCGCTCGGCATCCTCGGCATGGTGTGGCGCGCGAACCTGTCGCTCACCGAGGCGATCGTCGCGGACGCGGTCTTCATCCCGGGCGACCTCGTGAAGTGCGCCGCGGCCGCCGTCGTCGCGACCGCCGTGGTCCGTGCGTTCCCGGCACTGTCCGCACGGTCGCGCTGAGCGATGATCGAGCTCGACGCAGCGAGCGTCTGCGTCGAAGGGCCCTCGGGTGAGGTGACGATCCTCTCCCCCACCACGCTCACCCTCACCGAGCGTCGGGTGAGCATCATCGGCGCCAACGGCTCGGGGAAGTCGACGCTCGCCCGGCTGGTCAACGGCCTCGCCCTCCCGACCACGGGGTACGTCCGCGTCGACGGCCTCGACTCCCACGACGACGGGGCCGCCGTGCGCCGACGCGTCGGCTTCGTCTTCAGCGACGCCGACTCCCAGATCGTCATGCCCACCCCGCTGGAAGACGTTGCTCTCTCCCTGCGGCGCCTCGGCCTCCGCGGCCGGGAGCGCACGGACCGGGCGCGGGCGATCCTCGCCCGATACTCTCTCGACCACCTCGCCGACGTGAGCGTCCACGCGCTCTCCGGCGGGCAGAAGCAGCTCCTCGCGCTCGCCGGCGTCCTCGCCACGGAGCCGTCCATCCTCGTGTGCGACGAGCCCACCACCCTGCTCGACCTGCGCTGGCGGACGACGATCACCGCACTTCTCGCTGCTCTCGACCAGCAGGTCGTGCACGTCACCCACGACCTCGACGCGGCGCTGCTGGCCGACCGGGTGCTCGTCGTCGACGAGGGCAGCGTGGTGTTCGACGGCGAGGCCCGCACGGCCGTCGCTCACTACCGGGCTCTCATGGGCACGCCAGCATGAGCGGGCGCGCCGAGCGCGCCGCAGGCGGCCGGGGACGCCGGGGACGGCGCCGCCCGGTCCGCCCCGCCTGGACCGGGCCCCTCGGCCTGTACTCCCCGCGCGCCACGTGGCTGCACGCCGTCCCGCCGGGCTGGAAGTTCGGCGCGGTCGCTGTCGTCTCGATCGCGATGACGTTCGTCCGCGAGCCGGTCGTCGCGCTCGGAGCGCTCGTGGTGAGTCTCGCCCTCCTGGCGTGCGCGCGCGTGCCCCTGCGCGGCACCCTCCGCGCTCTCGGGCCGTTCGTGGTCCTCGCGGCCGGTATCGGGCTCTTCCAGTGGTGGACGCGCGGCTGGGCGGCTGCCGTCGTCACGGCGAGCACGCTGACGGCCCTCGTGGTGCTCGCGACGGTCGTCACCGCCACGACGCGGACGGACAGGATGCTCGACGCCCTCGTCCGTGGCGCCCGGCCGCTGCGCCGCGTCGGTCTCGACCCCGAGGTCCTGGCCCTCGCCGTCGCGCTCATGCTCCGCACCATCCCCGCGCTCGTCGAGCTCGTCGGAGAGGTCCGCGACGCGGCGCGGGCGCGCGGGCTCGAACGGGAGCCGCGCGCGCTCCTCGTGCCGTTCGCGCTCCGCACGGTCGCCCGTGCGCACGCCACGGGTGATGCGCTCGCTGCTCGGGGAATCCTCGACTGAGCACCGTGGGACCCCCGCCGGTACTCTCCCCCGTATGACATTTCGAGATGGTGGAGACTTCGAGAGCGGACGGGTCCGCAGGCGCGCGGGCGGCAAGGGCGGCGTCGCCGTCGGCGGCGGTGTCGCGGCGATCGCGATCTTCCTCCTCTCGCAGGCTCTCGGGGTCGATCTCAGCGGTCTCCTCGGCAACGGGGGCAGCAGCGGCAGCACGGCGGAGCAGAACGAGACCACGTTCGACTGCACGGCCGAGCAGGCGAACACCGACCCGGAGTGCCGCTACCAGGCGACCCTCTACGCCCTCGACGAGTACTGGGCCACCGCCCTGCCCGCCCAGACCGGTGTGGACTACACGCTGCCCGGAGCTGTGAGCTTCTCCTCAGGCACCGTCGACACCGCCTGCGGGACGGCATCGAGCTCCACCGGCCCCTTCTACTGCCCGCCGGACACCACCGTGTACGTCGATGTCGAGTTCTTCACCGTCCTGCAGGAGCGGTTCGGTGCCTCGTCCGGCGCGCTCGCCCAGCAGTACGTCGTGGCCCACGAGGTAGGACACCACATCGAGCAGCTCACCGGCGTCATGAGCTCGGCCGACCGCACCGGCACCGGACCCGAGTCCGACTCGGTGCGGATCGAGCTCATGGCGGACTGCCTCGCCGGCATGTGGGTGGGCAACGCAGCGACGGTTCCCGACCCGGAGACCGGACAGCCGTTCCTCGAACCGATCACGGACGCACAGCTCGCCGACGCCCTCTCGGCGGCCGAGGCGGTGGGCGACGACCGCATCCAGGAGTCGACCTCGGGGCGGGTCGACCCGGAGGCCTGGACGCACGGCTCGGCCGAGCAGCGCCAGCGGTGGTTCCTCACCGGCTATGACGGCGGGACCTTCGACCAGTGCAACGCTCTCGAGGCCGCGACGCTCTGAGCATCCGCACCTCCAGGACTTCCGTCCCATGAGGTTAGGCTTACCTCGTCCCTAGAGTCGAGCCATGCGACTGTCCGACGCCCCCTTCTCCACCCCGCTGCAGCTGACCGCGCACAGCGTCGGTGATCCACTGCGGATGCGAGAGCTCGGGCTCGGCGCCGGGGCCGTGCTCGAGATCAGCCACCGTGCGGGGTTCGGCGGCAGGGTCCTCACGCTCGGCCCTACCCGGATCGCCGTCGACCACGTCACGTGCGCCGCGCTCGACGTGGTCGTCATCGCCCGGCCGACGTCCACGTCCGCCCCGGCGACGGACACGCCATGAGCTGTCCGAGCTGCTCTCCCACGTCCTCGCCGGGCCCAGGGGTCGCGACGGACGGACGCACACCCACGCTCGCTCTCGTCGGCACACCCAACGTCGGCAAGTCCACGCTGTTCGGCACCCTGACGGGTATCCGTGCGGCTGTCCGCAACGCGCCGGGCACGACGGTCGAGCTCGCCACCGGAACCTGGCACCCCCGCTCGCCCGCGACACCCCGGGTGCGCCTCCTCGACCTCCCCGGGGCGTACTCCCTCGTCCCCCGCTCACCGGACGAGCGCGTCACCCGCGACACCGTGGCGGGCACCCACGGCGAACCGCCGGACGCAGTCGTGCTGGTCGTCGACGCGAACGAGCCGGCACGGTCGGTCTATCTCGCGGCCCAGGTGGCACGGACGCGCCTGCCCGCTGTCGTGGCGCTGACGTTCGCCGACGTGGCGCGCACCCGTGGTCGCGGGATCGACGCCGCCGCCCTCGAGCGGTCGCTCGGGGTGCCGGTCGTCGAGCTCAACCCGCGCACCGGCGAGGGCCTGAGCGCGCTCGACCGGGCGGTCGATCATCTCTTCGCCCACCCCGCGCCCCTGACCGGTCCGCCGGGTGCCGGGACCGACTGGTCCGAGCACGCGCTGACGGACGCCGCCGAGGAGACGTTCGAGTGGGTCCGCACGGTGCTCGACACGACGGTGCTCGACGAGACGGCGCTCTCGGCGTCCACCCGGACGGCAACCGGGACAGGGCCCGGCCGGCGTGCGCATCCCGGCCCTGGTGTGCGGGTGACCTTCACCGACCGTCTCGACCGCGTCCTGCTCAACCCTCTCTGGGGGATGATCGCCGGTCTCCTCGTGCTCTGGGGGCTGTTCCAGGTCGCGACGTCCGTCGCTGCCCCCCTCATGGACGCCGCAGACACCCTCGTCAGCGGTCCCGTGGCCGCGGCCCTCTCCGCCGTGCTCGGCTGGGCCGGCTGGGACGGTGGATGGTTCGAGAGTCTGCTCACCGACGGTGTCCTCGTCGGTGTGGCGACCGTCGCGTCCTTCGCCCCCTTGATGGGGCTCATGTTCCTCGCGATCGCGGTGCTCGACGACAGCGGCTACCTCGCCCGGGTCGCCCTCGTGACCGACCGTGCGATGCGCCGGCTCGGCCTCGACGGGCGTGCCGTGCTCGCCCTCGTCGTCGGTTTCGGGTGCAACGTGCCGGCCCTGGCCGCGACCCGGACGCTGCCCGACCGACGCCAGCGCCTGCTCGTCGGCCTGCTCGTGCCCTATACCGCGTGCGCCGCTCGGCTCACGGTCTTCGTGCTCCTCGCGACCGTCTTCTTCCCGGAGCACGCGACGCTCGTCGTGCTCGCGATGTACGGCGTGAGCGTCCTCCTCGTCGTCGCCTCCGGGCTCGTCCTCCGAGCGACGGTCTTCCGCGACGTGCGCTCGGCCCCGCTCGTCATCGTGCTGCCCAGCTACCAGCGACCTCGGCTCCGGTCGCTCGTCGCAGCGACCTGGATCCGCACGTGGGGCTTCGTCCGCGGAGCGGGCGCCATCATCGTCGCGACCCTGCTCGTCGTGTGGGTCCTGCTGGCCGTCCCCGTGCACGGCAACCACACGGTCGGTGCGGTCCCGGTCGAGGACAGCGCCTACGGAGCGACAGCGCAGTCCCTGGCACCGGTGTTCGCGCCTGCAGGCTTCGGCGACTGGCACGCGACCTCGGCCCTCATGACCGGCTTCGTCGCGAAGGAGGTCGTCGTCGGTGGCCTCGCTCAGTCCTACGCGGTGGCAGAGCCGAGCCCCGACGCACCGTCGAGCCCGCTCGGTGACGAGCTCATGGCCACGTTCGAGCAGTCGTCCGGCGGTCACGCACGATCGGCCGCCGCAGCGTTCATGATCTTCGTCCTGGCCTACACGCCGTGCCTGGCGACGGTCGCCGAGCAGGCCCGCGTCCTCGGCGGACGGACGACCGCCATCGCTGTGCTCGTGCAGCTCTCGGTCGCCTGGCTCCTCGCCGTCGCCGTCTTCCAGGTCGGTCGGATCCTGTGAGCGTGCTCGAGGACGTCCTGCGAGAGCTGCGCACCGGCGCGAGCGCGACGACGATCGCCCGACGTCTGGGGATCACCGACGACCTGGCCGACACCCTCGTCGACCACTGGGTCGAGGCCGGTCAGGCGCAGCGTCCGCCCAGGGCCGCCGGGGTACCGCTGCGGGCGTCCGAGCGTCCGGACGAGCCCGCCCGGACCACGCAACCGTGCCCGAGCTGCGCACCACGACCTCGGTGGCTCACCCCGACGTCCTGCCACGGGTGCCCGTTCGCCGGCCGGTCCTGACGCAGCAGGACCCGGCACCGCGAACGGTCCGGGCCCTGCCACCTGCTCCGCTCGGCGTGCGAGCGACCGGTCTCAGACGTTGAAGCCCAGCGCGCGCAGCTGGTCCTTGCCGTCCTGCGTGATCTTCTCAGGACCCCACGGCGGCATCCAGACCCAGTTGATGCGGTAGCCGTCGACGACGCCGTCGAGCGCCTGACCGGCCTGCTCCTCGATGACGTCCGTCAACGGGCAGGCAGCCGACGTGAGCGTCATGTCGATGACGGCGTGGTTGTCCTGGTCGACGAGCACCCCGTAGATGAGGCCGAGGTCGACGACGTTGATCCCGAGCTCGGGGTCGATGACGTCGCGCAGTGCCTCTTCGATGTCGGCCACGTTGGGCGGTGTGCCCACCGGGCTGCTCGAGCTCGCTGTGTCGCTGCTCATGGGTTCTCCTCCGAGACGATGGTGGTGCTCAGGTGATGGGTGCTCACGCGTGGTGGTGTGCTGCAGGGGTGGTGGTCGCTCCGTCGGTCAGAACTCCCGACCGTGCGAACGTGTCGCGCAGCGCGGCCCAGCCGAGGAGCGCGCACTTGATCCGGGCGGGGAACTGGGAGACGCCGGTGAACGCCGTGGCGTCCCCGAGCTCGTCCTCGAGGGCGTCGTCGATGCCCTTGCCGCGCGAGCCCATGAGCTCGCGGAACGCGGCGGCGATGTGCTCGCTCGTGGCGACGTCCTTGCCGGTGACGAGATCGTTGAGGACGGACAGGGAGGCCTGGGAGATGCTGCAGCCCTGACCCTCCCAGCTGATCCGCTCGACGACGGTCTCGCCTCCAGCCCCCTCGGCGAACTGGACGCGCATGGTGACCTCGTCACCGCACGTCGGGTTCACCTGGTGCGACTCGCTCCCCGGACGTGCCGGGTCGAGGTCGACGAGACCACGACCCTGCGGGTCCTTCGCGTGGTCGAGGATGACCTGCTGGTACAGGGCTTCCATGGAGCTGCTCATGCGTGGTGCCTCCTCATGTCAATCCGAAGAACGCGCGGACCGTACCCAAGGATTCCCGGAACGTGTCGATCTCCTCAGCGGTGGTGTACACCGAGGCCGAGGCGCGCGCCGAGGCGGCCACCCCGAAGCGACGGTGGAGCGGCTGCGCGCAGTGGTGGCCGACGCGCACGGCGATCCCGGCGTCGTCGAGCATCTGCCCCACGTCGTGGGAGTGCACGCCGTCGACGACGAACGAGACGACCGCCAGCCGGTCCGCGGTGTCGAGAGGGCCGATGATCCGCACGCCGGGCAGATCGCCGATGGTCAGCAGCTGGGCGGCGAGCTCACGCTCGTGCGCCGCGACCGCGTCCATGCCGAGCTCGGTGAGGTACCGAGCCGCTGCGCCCATCCCGACGGCCTGCGCGACCATCTGGGTGCCCGCCTCGAAGCGCTGCGGCGGCGGCGCATAGGTGGTCTCGGTCATCGTGACGACCTCGACCATGGACCCGCCGGTCGTCACGGGCGGCATGGCCTCGAGGAGCTCACGGCGCCCGTAGAGCGCGCCGACCCCCGTGGGGCCGAGCATCTTGTGGCCGGAGAACACGGCGAAGTCGACACCCAGAGCGTGGAGGTCGACGGGCATGTGCGGCACGCTCTGGCACGCGTCGAGCACGCTGAGCGCCCCGACGGCCCGGGCCCGGGCGACGAGCGGCGCGACGTCGGTCACGGCGCCGGTGACGTTGGACGCGTGGGTGAACGCGAGCACCTTCGTCCGGTCCGTGACCACGGTGGCGGCCTGCTCGGTGCGGATCCGGCCGTCGTCGGCCACCTCGAGCCAGCGCAGCACGGCACCTGTCCGTGCGGCCAGCTCCTGCCAGGGCACGAGGTTGGCGTGGTGCTCGGCCTCGGTGACGACGATCTCGTCGCCGGGCCGCAGCACGAAGCGCTCCGCGGCCGCGCCACCGCGTCCCGCCGTCGCGTTCGACATCGCGTAGGCGACGAGGTTGATGCCTGCCGTCGCGTTGGACGTCCAGACGATCTCGTCCGGGTCGGCGCCGACGAACTGCGCGACGGCGAGCCGGGCTCCCTCGAACGCCTCGGTGGCCTCCTCGGCGAGCTGGTGCGCGCCGCGGTGCACGGCGGCGTTGCGCTGGAGGTAGAAGTCCTGCTCCGCGTCGAGGACGGGATCGGGCTTCTGCGACGTCGCGCCGGAGTCGAGGTACACGAGGGGCTTGCCGCCGCGCACCGTGCGCGCCAGCAGGGGGAAGTCGGCGCGCACCGCGGCGAGCTCCGTGGCGCTCAACGACGCACCGTGCTTCCGGGGCGCGTCCGTGCCGCTGCGGACCTCGTCCGCCGTGCCGGCGAGGACCGAGACGGACTGGTCGATCGCACTCATCTTCACCCGATTCCTGGTGGCGACCCTGGTCGGGTCGCCACCGTGCTGTTCCCGTCGTGCATCACGTCGTGCAGCGGAGACCGTCAGGCGGTCGCCGTGGTGAGGAAGCGGTCGTAGCCCTCGTTCTCGAGGCGCTCGGCGAGCTCCGGTCCACCCTCTTCAGCGATGCGACCGTCGACGAAGACGTGCACGAAGTCGGGGGTGATGTAGCGCAGGATGCGCGTGTAGTGCGTGATGAGCAGGACGCCCACCTCGCCGGAGGCGCGCACGCGGTTGACGCCCTCGGAGACGACGCGCAGCGCGTCGACGTCGAGGCCGGAGTCGGTCTCGTCGAGGATCGCCATCTTCGGGTTGAGGAGCTCCATCTGGAGGATCTCGTGGCGCTTCTTCTCACCACCGGAGAAGCCCTCGTTGACGGAGCGCTCGGCGAAGGACGGGTCCATGCGCAGGTTCTCCATGGCCCCCTTCATGTCCTTGACCCAGGTGCGCAGCGCGGGCGCCTTGCCGTCGATCGCGGTCTTGGCGGTCCGCAGGAAGTTCGACACGGAGACGCCGGGGACCTCGACGGGGTACTGCATGGCGAGGAACATGCCTGCGCGGGCGCGCTCGTCGACGGTCATCGCGAGGACGTCCTCGCCGTCGAGCGTGACCGTCCCGGACGTCACCTGGTACTTCGGGTGCCCGGCGAGCGAGTACGCGAGAGTGGACTTGCCGGAGCCGTTCGGCCCCATGATGGCGTGCGTGTGACCGCTGTCGATCGTCAGGTCGACCCCGCGCAGGATCTGCTTGGGACCTTCCTTGGTGTCGACGCTCACGTGCAGGTCACGGATCTCAAGTGTGGACATTGCGGGTTCTCCTCAGGAAGACGACAGGGGTGAGTCGATGTCGACGAGCACGTGCTCGCCCTCGACGGTCAACGGATAGACGGCCACGGGACGCATGGCGGGCGGGCTGGTCGGCTGGCCGGTCCGGAGGTCGAACTGCGAGCCGTGGAGCCAGCACTCGATGAGGCAGCCCTCGACCTCTCCCTCGGACAGCGACACCGCACCGTGGGTGCAGATGTCGTTGATCGCATGGAGGGTGCCGTCCTCGTCGCGGACGATCGCGACCTCGACGGGGCGACCGTCGACGTCGTCGAGCTCGACCTTCAACGCGCTGGCCGGCCCGACGTCGCCGGTGAAGCAGGCGATCTGTGCGGTCATGCGTCCGTCGGTCCGGCCTCGATGATGCTCATCGACTTGGCGAGCTCCGCCTCGATCGACTCGAGCAGTCGCTCCTCGATGGCCTCCACGCCGATGGCGTGGATGAGCTCGGCGAAGAAGCCTCGCACGACGAGCCGGCGGGCGTCGCCCTCGGTGATGCCGCGGGCCTGGAGGTAGAAGAGCTGCTCGTCGTCGAAGCGTCCAGTCGCGCTCGCGTGGCCGGCGCCCTCGATGAGACCGGTCTCGATCTCGAGGTTGGGGACGGAGTCGGCACGTGCGCCCTCGGTGAGGACGAGGTTGCGGTTGAGCTCGTACGTGTCCGTGCCCTCGGCCTCGGCGCGGATGAGGACGTCGCCGACCCACACCGTGTGCGCGCCGGCGCCCTGGAGTGCCCCCTTGTAGGTGACGCGCGACTTGCAGCGCGGGACCGCGTGGTCGACGAACAGGCGGTGCTCCTGGTGCTGGCCCGCGTCGGCGAAGTAGAGACCGATCATCTCGACGTCGCCGCCCTCGCCCGCGAACTCCGCGTCGGGGGTGACGCGCACGACGTCGCCGCCGAGCGTGACGACGATGTGCTTGACCTTCGCGTCGCGGCCGAGCCGGATGCGGTGCGAGCTGGCGTGCACCGCGTCGGGCGCCCAGTCCTGGACGCTGACGAGCGTGAGGTGCGCGCCGTCGTCGACGACGACCTCGACGGTCTCGGTGAGGTGCGCGGAGCCGATGTGGTCGAGGACCACGACGGACTCGCTGAGCGCCTCGGCGTGCACGAGCAGGTGGCTCGCGGCTGGGGCGAGGTCGATGCCCTCGACCCGGATGGACGTGACCGAAGAGGCGACGACCTGCGACGGGATCGTGACGATCGTCGCTTCCTTGACGCTGTTCCAGGCCGCGACGGCGGCGCGGTCGCCGGGCTTGCCGGCCAGGCCGAGGCGCTCGTCGGTGCGGTCGACGATCTCGACCGTGACCTCCGACGCCTCGACGACGGTGGTCCGCACGCCGTGCGTGCTCAGGCCGAGCTCGAAGAGCGGCGCGAGCTTCGCGACGGGAGAGAACCGCCACTCCTCCTCGCGACCGCTCGGGACGCCGATGACGTCCGGGTCGAAGGACGAGATCCGCTCGGCGCGGGAACCCTGGGGCACTCCCCCGGCGCCGTGCGTGTGCGCACCGTCGGAGACGGCCCGCGTGTGGTCGGTGCTGAGGACCTCGGCGGCGACACCGGCGAGGGCGTGATCTGTGGTGCTGGTGGTCATCAGCCGACGGACCCTTCCATCTGGAGTTCAATGAGGCGGTTGAGCTCGAGCGCGTACTCCATGGGGAGCTCGCGCGCGATGGGCTCGACGAACCCGCGCACGATCATGGCCATGGCCTCGGTCTCCTTCATGCCGCGGGACATGAGGTAGAAGAGCTGGTCCTCGCTCACCCGGGAGACCGTCGCCTCGTGGCCCATCGACACGTCGTCCTCGCGGACGTCGACGTACGGGTACGTGTCCGAGCGGGAGATCTGGTCGACGAGGAGAGCGTCGCAGAGCACGTTCGAGGCGGAGTGCGAGGCGCCCTCGAGCACCTGGACGAGACCGCGGTACGACGTGCGGCCACCTCCGCGGGCGACCGACTTCGAGACGATCGACGACGACGTGTGCGGCGCGGCGTGCACCATCTTGGCGCCGGCGTCCTGGTGCTGTCCTTCGCCCGCGAAGGCGATCGACAGCGTCTCGCCACGGGCGTGCTCGCCCATGAGGTAGATCGCCGGGTACTTCATGGTGACCTTGGAGCCGATGTTGCCGTCGACCCACTCCATCGTCGCGCCCTCGGCGGCCGTGGCGCGCTTGGTGACGAGGTTGTAGACGTTGTTCGACCAGTTCTGGATGGTCGTGTAGCGCACGCGTGCGTTCTTCTTGACGATGATCTCCACGACAGCCGAGTGCAGCGAGTCGCTCTGGTAGATCGGGGCGGTGCAGCCCTCGACGTAGTGCACGTACGAGCCCTCGTCGGCGATGATGAGCGTCCGCTCGAACTGGCCCATGTTCTCCGTGTTGATGCGGAAGTAGGCCTGGAGCGGGATGTCGACGTGGACGCCCGGGGGGACGTAGACGAACGAACCACCGGACCAGACGGCGGTGTTGAGCGAGGCGAACTTGTTGTCGCCGGCGGGGATGACCGAGCCGAAGTACTGCTCGAAGATCTCCGGGTACTCGCGCAGCCCGGTGTCGGTGTCGACGAAGATGACGCCCTGCTCCTCCAGGTCCTCACGGATCTGGTGGTAGACGACCTCGGACTCGTACTGCGCCGCGACACCGGAGACGAGACGCTGCTTCTCGGCCTCGGGGATGCCGAGACGGTCGTAGGTCTCCTTGATGTCGTCGGGGAGGTCGTCCCACGTCGTCGCCTGCTTCTCCGTGGAGCGCACGAAGTACTTGATGTTGTCGAAGTCGATCCCGGACAGGTCGCTGCCCCAGCTCGGCATCGGCTTCTTGTCGAACAGGCGCAGCGACTTGAGGCGGAGCTTGAGCATCCACTCGGGCTCGTTCTTCAGCGCGGAGATGTTGCGGACGACGTCCTCGTCCACGCCGCGGCGCGCGAGACGGCCTGCCTCGTCGCTGTCGTGCCAGCCGTAGCCGTACGAGCCGATCGAGGCGATGATCTCGTCATCGCTCTGTGCCGCTGGAGCGTTCGCTGTGTCTTGCGTGGGGGCGCTCATCTGTTTCCTTCCACGAGCCGTTGGTGTCGTGTGGTTCTGTGGTTCGTCGGGAGTGTGCGGGGCGCCTGCCGGGAGACGGCGTCCGAGGACTGTGCGGGTGAGGGTCTCATCCGGGCACCGGTGGAGGCGTGGGTGCGAGGACCGGGACGTTGGTGGTGCAGACGTGCCCGCCGTTGGCGAGGGTCACGAGGCGTTGGGTGTGCGACCCGAGGAGCCTGGAGAAGACTCGTGACTCGGCGTCGCACAGCTGGGGGAACTGCGCCGCGACGTGCTGGACCGGGCAGTGGCCTTGGCACAGCTGGACGGTGAGCGCTCCCTCGACCGGCCGCACGCTCGCGGCGAAACCGTCGGCAGAGAGCGCCTCGGCCAGCTGCTCGACGCGGCCACGGACGTCGGTCGCGGTGACCCGCGGGGCGTAGCGCTCCTCGAAGGCGGCGAGCCGCTTGTCCGCGAACTCCTCGACGCCTCGCGCCCCGACCGTCTCCTCGATGAAGTGCAGCGCCTGGGCCGCGATGTCGGTGTACTCGCCGTTGCGCGCGGCGTGGGCCCGCTCGGTCGCGACGTAGGCCTTGGCTGGTCGTCCACGTGTCCCGGTCCGCCGCCCGACCTCGCGGACCGTCACGAGGTCGGCCTCCTCGAGACACCCGATGTGCCGCCGGATGCCGGCGGCGGTCAGGTGGAGGGTGGCGGCGAGCGACGCGATCGTCACCGGTCCCTCGGCGATGATGAGCTGGAGCACGCGGGCACGGGTGGTGGACTCGTGGTCGGCAGGCTCGGTGGGCGTGGAGGCATGGGCGAGCTCGTTCATGACACCTTCCCTCCGTCGGTCCTGCATTAGGAAACATCCTCATTGGTTAAATCCATTCCCGCAAGCAAGGAAACCCTCACCTGGGCCCGTCGGCAGCCTCGACCGCGGGCGCCTCGGCGCGCGCCCACTAGACTCAACGACCGTGCCCCCCACCGCTCCAGCCGTCGAGATCGTCGGCCTCGTCAAGCGATACGACGGCCGAGAGATCGTCCGCGGACTCGATCTCGTCGCCGCCCGCGGCCAGGTGACCGCCGTCCTCGGCCCGAACGGCGCCGGCAAGACCACGACCATCGAGTGCTGCGAAGGACTGCGACGGCGCGACGGCGGCGAGGTCCGCGTCCTCGGACTCGATCCTGAGACGGACGGCGCGGAGCTCCGCGCGCGGGTCGGCGTGATGCTGCAGGACGGCGGCCTGCCGACGTCGGTGCGTGCTCTCGAGATGCTTCAGCACGTCTCCTCCATGTACGCGGACCCGCGGGACGTCGCGGACCTCGTCGACCGCCTCGGGCTGGCGGGCTTCGCCCGGACCACGGTGCGACGGCTCTCCGGTGGTCAGCGCCAGCGGCTCGCCATGGCGGCCGCTCTCGTCGGACGCCCCGAGCTCGTGTTCCTCGACGAACCCAGCGCCGGGCTCGACCCGCAGAGCCGCCACGCGGTCTGGCAGCTCGTGCGCGAGCTGCGTGACCAGGGCACGAGCGTCGTGCTCACGACGCACCTCATGGACGAGGCGGAGGACCTCGCGGACCACGTCGTCATCGTCGACCACGGGACGGTCCTGGCGGAGGGTTCGCCGCGGGACCTCGTCCGGGCCGACGCCGGCTCCTCGCTGACGTTCCAGACCGAGCCGGCGATCGACGTCGCCGCCCTGGGCCCCGTGCTCGGGGCGACCGTCCACGAGAGCGAGGCCGGCAGCTACGCGGTCGCCGGACCGGGCACCCCCGCGATGATCGCGTCGCTCACCCGGTGGTGCGCGGAGCGCGACCTTCTCGTCTGGCGCCTGTCCGCGGGGCGCCGCACCCTCGAGGACGTCTTCCTCGACCTCACCGGACGGACCCTGCGATGACCCCCTCCTCGACGCCCACCGTGGTCCACGACGCACCGCGGGCAGCGCCGCCGCTGCAGCGGATCAAGGCCCAGACGATGTTCGAGGCCCGCGCGATCCTGCGCAACGGCGAGCAGCTCATGGTCACCATCCTCCTGCCCGTCATGCTCCTCGTCGGTCTCTCGCAGACGAGCATCATCGACCTCGACACCGGTGGCGCCAGCCGGATCGACTTCGTCACCCCGGGGGTCCTGGCGCTGGCCATCATGAGCTGCGCCTTCACGTCGCAGGCGATCGCCACCGCCTTCGACCGTCGTAACGGTGTGCTGCGTCTGTTGTCGACGACGCCGCTCGGACGGAGCGGGCTGCTCGTGTCGAAGATCCTCGGCGTCCTGTGCGTCGAGGTCGTCCAGGTCGTCGTCCTCTCCGCAACAGCCGTCGCGCTCGGCTGGCGCCCCGACCTGGTCGGGATCCCGCTGGCGATCATCGCTCTCGTCCTCGGCACCGCGGCGTTCACCTCGCTCGCCATGCTGCTCGCCGGGACCGTCCGCGCGGAGGGGGTCCTCGCTCTCGCGAACGTCGTGCTCGTCCTGCTCACGGTCGGCGGCGCCGTCCTCGTGCCGGCCGACCAGCTCCCCGGAGCCCTCGAGCACCTCGCTCTCCTGCTGCCCTCGGGGGCCCTCGGGGAGGCCGTCCGCGGCGCCTTCCTCGACGGCGCGATCCCGCCGTACTCGGTCGTCGTCCTCCTCGGTTGGACCGCCGCCCTCGGCTGGGGTGCGGGCAAGCTCTTCCGGTGGACCTGAGCCCGTACCCGCACGGCGCATCTCACACGCCGCGAGGTCCCGTCCGCGGCGCACGCACGACTACCGTGGGAGCGTGAGCACACCGACGACGACGCCCGCGACCGAGAACTCGACCTGGTGGGACCGCGCACGCCGCTGGACCCGGCCGGTGGTCCTCGCCAACCTCGTCGCACAGATCGCCATCATCGTCACCGGCGGCGCCGTCCGCCTCACCGGCTCGGGCCTGGGCTGCTCGACGTGGCCGATGTGCGAGCCGGGCGAGTTCACCCCGCGGTTCCACGACGCGACGAACCTCCACCCGTACATCGAGTTCGGCAACCGGACCCTCACCGGCGTGCTCGGAGTCATCGCCATCGCGGTCGCGGTGCTCGTCTGGAGCGACCGGTCGCGCAGCCGGTCCTTCCGGTTCCTCGGCCTGGTCCCGCTCGTCGGGGTTGCGGTCCAGGCCGTCATCGGCGGCATCACCGTGCTGGTGGACCTCCACCCGGCGATCGTCGGTGGTCACCTGCTCATCTCGATGGCGCTCGTCGCCGCGTCGACCGTGCTCCTCGACCGTGCCACAGAGGGCGACGGCCCACCTCGGCCGCTCGTCGACCCGCGGACCAGGCTGGCCGCCGCGGCACTGCAGGTGGCGCTCGTCCCGGTGCTCGTGCTCGGTGTGGTCGTCACCGGTGCCGGACCGCACTCCGGCGACAGCGAGGTCGGCTACCGCTTCGCGGTGGACCCTGCCCGCTTCACGCAGCTCCACTCAGCATCCGTCTGGTTGTTCCTCGCCGTGACGGTCCTCGTCGTGATCCTCGTGACACGGACCCGGCCGGCACCGCCCCGAGCTCGTCGTGTCCTCGTCACCCTCGTCGTCATCACCCTCCTGCAGGGTGCGATCGGCTATGTCCAGTACTTCACGGGGCTGCCCGAGATCCTCGTCGGGCTCCACATGCTCGGGGCAGCGCTCCTGACAGCAGGGACGGTCCGCGTTCCGCTGGCTCTCCGCGATCGTGCCTGAGGCCGGCGCCTCCGCTCCCTGAGCATCTGGCACGACGAACGCTCCCGCCCGTCACCTCTCTCGAGGGACGGACGGGAGCGTTCGTCGTCGTGCGTAGCGGTGCACCGGTGGTGCTGTGCTGGGGTGGTGCAGGTGGTGCTAGCTGCAGGTGGTGCCGTTGAGGGTGAAGGTGGTGGGT